>CAZGYL010000069.1:0-13105 GCA_964529985.1 uncultured Planctomycetia bacterium
GAGCAACCGCCACGGTTGCCTGCGTATTTCACCGGTGGCACCTGCGATATTGTCCGCTGTTTCGGCGGCCTGGCGTACGGTATCGTCCAAACGCTGGCGGTTGCGCTTGAGAAAAGATAAAACTTCATGGCTTAAATCTTTTACGTTCTCAGCCGCAGCCGAAGCGTTGTCGATCGCTTTGCCCAATGCTTCGCGCCGTTCCGTTATGAGAGCCGCGGTTCGGCTTAAATCTTTTGTGGTCTTCTCCACTTCGGGCCCCACTCGGGCGAGAGTTTCCCTGAACCCCTTTGCGCCCGCACGCAGCTCCTTGACCGCTGAATTTATTTCGTCCAGAAGGGAGGCCAGCCGCCCGTCGCCTCCCAGTTCGTTCAGGGTCGCTTTCAGCGCCTCCGCGGCTTCTTCTATCGAGCGTCCCACCGCCAAGGCTTCCTCTGCAACGCTTGAAAGCTCGGCAGACGGACTTCCGCGAAGCGCAACACCGGGTTGCCAGGGCGGGCCCGAGCCTTCACGCATCATGACCGCTGTGATTCCGGTGATGGTTTTTTCTACGGTTACCTGCGCGTTCTGCCTGAGCAGTTGTGCGACCGCCGGGTCCACGGACAACGTTACAACCACGCGCACAGCGGGCTCAGCTGCCATATCCGGCCAGATCTCCGCCCAGTTGCGGCGCTTGTGCTCCACGGCGGTGACCCTGCCGCACGAAACTCCATGGAAAAAGACAGGATCGCCGCGCTTAAGCCCCCGCACATCCTCGAACACAACCGTTACGTTTTCCCGTGAGGCCCACGGGAGGCGATCCGTCACAGCGGCCAACACAAGGACGAGTAAAACCATGCCGCCCACGATGACCGCACCGGCAACCGCTTCATCTCGAAATTTCCGTCTCACGCCGTCACCCCTTCGCTCTCTCGTTCGCTCGATTCTTCGCAGTGTGCACCGGAAACGCTTTGCTCCTGAACCGGTCCCAGCGTCACGGCCGGAGAAAACACAGAGTGTGTCTGATCGTCCTCGGTGAGCGGCCCTTCCACCAGCCCGAAAAGAAACTGCTGCACGCGAGGATCAGTGCTTTGTTTCATCTCCTGCGGCGTGCCGCTGGCCACGATTCTCCCGCTGTGCAGCATATATATTCGATCGGCATACCGAAGGGCGCTCTCTATTGAGTGCGTCACAACGACGCTTGTCATACCTAGATGCTGATTGAGGTCTGCTATCAGCTTGTCGATCACCGCGCTGAGCACCGGGTCGAGCCCCGACTGAGGCTCGTCGTAAAACATAAGTTCCGGGTCAAGCGCAATAGCTCGAGCCATCCCCGCCCGTTTCTTCATGCCTCCGCTGAGCTCCGAGGGCATGAGATCCAGGCAATGCGAGAGGCCGACCATGTCGAGTTTCATACGCGTTACGATCTCGCGCAGTTCGGGGTCCAGATCAGTGTGCTCCTCAAGGGGAAGCGCCACGTTTTCACCGACGGTCATTGAGCCGAAAAGCGCTCCCGATTGAAACAACACGCCGAAACGCCTGCGGACCGAAAGCCACGCCTCTTCGTCGAGCTTCGCAAGATCAAGGCCGAAAAGCTCAACAGTGCCTTCGTCAGGGTGTTCCAGGCCCAACAGGTGGCGCAGCAGCGTCGATTTGCCGCTGCCCGAACCGCCAATTATTGCAACGATTTCGCCGCGGTAAACGACCAAATCAATGCCGCAGAGGATGCGGCGCTTTCCGTAACTTTTCGAAATGTTCCGTACCCTTACGACCGGTTCCGGGGAACCGCTTTTTTCCCCGCCGGATCGTTCTTCTTCTGAATGCCGCCGCTTCCCCGCGCACATAGCTTTGATCCGCTTACCCCAGTTGCAGCAAGTATGTCAAGAACAAATCGGCGATAATAACGATCACAACGGACTTCACTACAGCGTGAGTGGCAGCGCGCCCCACTCCCGCGGCTCCCCCGCGGACGGAGAATCCCTCATGGCACGCCACCGTTGCAACGAGAAATCCGAAAAACACTGCTTTTATCAAACCGGAAAGCACATCAAACGGCGTAACCGCATCAACCAACCGGTTGAGATATCTGTAGCTGTCAACCCCCTGAATGGTTACTGCAATGAAGAAACCGCCGATGTTACCCGCGTAGACAGCCGCAACAGTTAGAAGCGGCAGAACGGCCGCCGAAGCAAGCAGCCGCGGCAAGACCAAGTATTTGATCGGACTGAGTCCTCCCGCCCGCATGGCGAGCAGCTCTTCGCCCACAACCATGGTCCCGATCTCAGAGGCACCCGCAGCGCCGATAAAACCCGCACTGACGATTCCTACAAGGAGGGGCCCCATCTCGCGGGCGAAAGCGATCCCGATAATGTCGGCAAGGTAAGGGAGGGCGCCGAAGAGCTGCAGAATATATCCAAGCTGGAAGGCAAGAATCATCCCGACGAATACATTCACACAGCAAACAACAGGGAGGGACCGCCAACCTATCGCTACTATCTGCGAGGCTACGTCCCGAATCCGCACCGCGCTTCTGCGACGCTTGAGTTGTTTGACGCAATGCTCGATGCCGGCGGCGGTAAGCAGGCCTAGGGCTCCTGCATACCTGAGAGGCTCGGCCCAAAAACTGGTCTTCCACTTCTTGAGCTTCACCGGCTTTCCTCCAAAAGGCGATCCGCCAAATCCTGCCATTTCCCTATCAGGTCTTCCTGCTCGTAGGGATCGACAAAGGGCTCGTAACCCAAATCACGGCCCGTTATCTTCCGTAAAGCGCGGGCCGCAGCGGAGCGCACCAAAGGATCGCGGTGTTTCAGCAGCTTGCAGAGCGGCTGCAAAGCGGCCCGCTTTTGCGCGTTATCAGCACTCCGGGAGACCGCGAGGGCCGCAAGCGCCACAATTGAAGGGTCGTCGGAGCCGAGAGCTTTGACCGGATCTTCCGGCAGTTTCAGATAGCGCGAGAAACAACCGCCTGCAAGAAGCGCGCACCCAAAAAGAACAAGAAGCGCGAAGTGACGATTCCCCATTGGATCAGCCCTTTGAGAAACGCGGTGCAATATGTGCACCTTCCCCCGATTCCGCACCGGAAACCTCGGCCGGACGCAGGCCGGGATGTCTTTCGTTTAAGTTCGTTCACCCCTATATCGGATCGAAGGCCGACCCTTCTGCCGTGCAGTGGCGCGCGGCGCAAACGCACGTCCTTTCTCGGAATACAACCCTTGACGCTCGCCGTGTTCTCCTGTACGGTCCGCAGAATCGGACACCGAGGAGGAGCTGCGCGTGAAACAGAAGATCATTTCGTTTTTGAGGGTTCTTACTCTCGTATCACTTACAGGGTGCGGGAGCCTGCAAGAACGAGCTTCCCGTCTCACAACGGGAAGAAGCTCCGAGCGGAGAGAAGCAGCCCTGGCGCTTGAAACGCTCATAAGAACCCGGCTTGAAGCCGGGCTGGAGATTTCCCCGGATCTCATGGACCGGCTCAGGCTTATGGCCGAACGGGCCCAGTATCCGAACGGGGATCCGGATCCCCAGGTGCGCGCCACCTGCCTTTCGGCCCTGGGTCGATTGAGCGTTTGGAAAGATTGGTTGGTCTTCCGCAACGCGCTTCAAGATCCGGCTCTTCGCTGCAAGTGGGAGGCTCTTCACGCCCTTCGAACGAAACGGGTGCGGGAAGCGGCCTCAGCTGTGCTGCCGTTTCTGGACAGGGAGAATCCGTTCCTCCTGCGGTTCGAAGCCGTCCGGTACGTTCACGAACTTCGGATAACGGAAGCGATACCCCGTCTTGTGGGAATCGTCACCGATCTTGTTGAAAGGGATCAACTCGCAATACCCGCATGGCTTGCCCTCCGTGATCTTACAGGGCAGGATTTCGGGTGTGACGACTTTATCGCGTGGCGCAAATGGTACGACAATTACCTCAAAAGCGGCTCGGGTTCGCCGCAGGTCAAGCCGTCCGGAGAAGGGTCACCACCGGCCGAAGGGAAAGGTTCAGGTGGAGGAGCCCCCTCTGAGAACAGGTAAGCGAGAAGGCGCAGCGCATCTGAAACATCAACAACGCCGTCGTCGTTCACATCAGCTGCGTCCTGACAGCTCAAAGACCGACCAGGTTGAAAAACCGCGTCCAATATACGCAGGGCGTCGTTCACCCTCAGCGTTCCTGAAAGATCCGCGTCTCCCCGGATAAAAGCAGGGCCTGCTGTGACCGCCTCCACAGTGACCGCATCGAGGTTCCAACCGCCTGAGGCGGGGCTTTCCTCCCGGGCCCTCAGTATAAACGCTATCTGAATACGCTCTGCTTCCGAAACCGCTTCCGTTATATCGATGGCCGTCACTTTCCACGAATCGTCTATAAGCAACACCCCTCCGGAAGACCAAACCTTTTTCCCGTTTACCTCAACCCATGCTTCATCCCCGGGCGCAACCGACAGGCAGCGCGCGAATCGAAGCAGCATGCGTGCGCTCCGAACGCTTTGCGGCACGGGCACGGAAGGTGACTGCAAAAAAGAAAAGGCACCGGCTCGGTAGTTGCCGTCGCGGCCGAGCCCGCCCAAGTCTATCCCCGCGATACGGTCGCCCTGGTAAGGAGTGTCCGGATCCCAAAGGCCCCCGCCGGTCGGCTCCCCGATCTGCCATTCGTTGATTCCTTCCCAAGCGCCGCTTCTCCACCCCGGAGCTTCACCTTCAAAATCTTCTTCCAGCAACAACTCTTTATTACCGACTGCAAATCTCCAAGCTTCCACCGATGGGGCCCCGGTAGGGGCCCACACTTTGTTTCCGGCTGCGTCCGTACCCTCAATCCGATACGATACAATGCCTGGTTCTGAAAGCGGCGGGAAGCCGCCCACATAATATCCCTCCGGTTGGGAGCTGAGAGCAAAGCCGTGTTCCCGGCCGTTGTTCACTGAGTACCTCACCCACACCGGTCCCTTCAGTTCGCCGATGGCAAGCACTCGCACGGTCGGAGCGCCGCCCAAGGGCACATCGGGAACAACCGAGTGCTTGAAGATAACGCCTTGCCAGGGGGGAGGAAGAAGACCGTGCCTTCCGAAAGCCTCTCGTATTGCTGCGAAATGAGGAGTTCCGTTTGACAGATCCGCGTCGTCATCATCAGCAAAGAGCACCATTCTGCCCAAGCCCGGGTCGATCCTGAGAGGCACCAGCTTTAGGAATGCAAAGAAGAGGCTGCATGCTTCCTGGGCCCCACGGAGTCCGGCCTCGGCCGTCAGCCGTTCTCTCAGATCCCACCAGGCGCCTGCAACGATAAGCCCGGCGACGTGCTCCTCGCGTGTCATATCCTCGGGCCAACGGTACAGCTTGGATGCGTCCCGCCCCGGCTCGCCGTTCCTCAAGCCCCGGGCTATTCTGGGATCGGCGTTAAGGAGCACTGTGAACGAATCAGCCAGTCCTTCTGCAAGTGCAGTGGTAGGACCTGTGGTGCCGCTGTAGACTTCGTCCAGCACCGCATGCCCGAATTCATGGTGAATGACCGTGCTGTAGGCGGGATTCGGACAAATTTCGCTTGAAGAGCCGAAGGCGAAAACTCCGGCGCCGTAAGCCCCGTTGCAGGGAAGATCCGGAACGTTTACGCGGACCAAGAAACGCTTGAGCAGGACGGGGTTCCCCGGGTCGTAGAGCTGCACGAATTTTCGAGCAAGCTCTATATGCCTGAATGCATTGACCTGCGAGGTAAGAGAAGGCTTCGGGGGGCTGTTCAGGAGATAAGAAGCTCCCGATCTCAGAGGTGCGTGAAACTTCAGATCCTCCCCTTGCTCGGTACGTACCGTGATCCACGGGCCCGAAAGTCCTTCGATTGAAAGAAAGGCTGCATTCGGATCAGTTGCGTATTCAAAAAAACCATAGCCGTCGGTCTCCAGGCGTCCCAGAATACGGCCCCGGCGATCTTCAATCTGAATCCATAAGCCCGGCAGCGCGAAAGGCACAGGTTCGTTGCCGGTAACGTCAGGAGCGGTTCCCGGCGTGCCCATAGCTTCAACCCGGCCTGCGGCGTGCCACCACCTGCGGATTCGCTTCAGGACGCGGGCGCTTCTCAGATCGCGAAGCACAAGTTCCTGCATCCAAGGCTTTCCTGGTTTTTCAAGCTGAACGCTTACAGCCTCAAGAGTGCCCCCGGCACCCAAAGGAGCCAGGAATACCTCCTGAGAACGTTTAAGTGGCATCGAAAGCAGGACGATTTCTCTGATCCGGCCCTGTTTCGGGTAAAAGCGGGGCTCCAAGAGGCGCCAGGTCAACAAGAGTGCGGTTCGGTTGTCGCATTGCTTGAGCACTGCGACAAGGTGCGCACCGAAAACACGAAAGCCGCTGAAGCGCTGGGAAAAGAGGAAGCGTTTGACCGATAGGCTCCCTGTCGGTTGCAAGTGCTCGCTGCGCTCCAGCTGAAGGGTTTCAGCTGTCGATTTCCCGAAAACTCCGGCGGAAGCGCAAACAGCCGGTAGTTGCTCCGGAGGTGGAGGGGCTCGGAGGGCGAGAAGAGCCTGGCCGGTCCGGTAAGCGTCCTCAGCGCCCTGCCCGCCTAGGGCGCAAGCAACGAGCAAGAGAAGAGGAGTGATTGACAAGTGTGGGCTCGTTCTAGTCACGCCTTACTCCCGGAGCCGAATTCAAAGCAGGCTGCCGCGCTCTCAGACAGGCGCCGGCGCGGTTCTAATCGATCTTCCCACAGGCGTTCCTACTTGACTACTTCGGTATCGGAGCAAAGAAGTGGTATATGTTGCCCGGAGTGGTGCGGACGGGTGGTATACTTGGGAGTTGTCAGCCCCGGCGCGTTACCAGGGCGGCTCGGAGCCTGCTCGAGAAGGAGGGCGGAAGCCATGGGGCGAACGGAAAAGGCCCCGCAGGCCGAACATCAGGCAAAAGATCGGGCCGAGAGACTGGAAGAGAGGATTCGCTTTCTGACTCATGCGACGTATTTTGTAGGGCTTTCAGTGCTCTTTGCCTTCCTTGACTACCTAAGCTCGGGGAGGTTGAGTTGGAGCCCCTATATTGTGGGGGTGTGGGGGGTTTTCCTCTACGTCCATTTCCTCAGGGCCTTCGTAGTTGCGGATCTGCAAGGCCCTTTTCGCAGATGGCTGCTGAGAAGAGAGTGCGATCAGAGCGGACCGGAGGATCAAGGCCGGTGTTGAAGAAACTGAGGCTGTGGCAGATTGGGCTCGCGGCCCTGCTTGTGGTCGACGCTGCGGCCGGTCTCGGCCGCTGGTTGTGGTTTTTCCTTAATCGCTCCTCGGTTCAGGCGCGGATAAGGCGGCTTTTGCTCGGAAGCAGGCGATCCTGCGCCTTGTTGCTTGCAGGCTGGATTTTATGCTCTCTTTGCGCGGGCTGCGGCGCTGTGCAGGAGCGATACCGCGATCTCTCGCTTTTTTCAGGCGACCGCTACAACCTCGATAAAGCAATGGAGAGCTTGGAAGAGACGATAGATCCGGGTACCACTTCGTGGTGTAGCCCGTTTGAGTTGCTTGAGGAGACGGTATTTGAAGTGAGGCCGGATGCGGATCGCACGATCCTTTGGGAGATTGATGCTCTTTTCTCCCCGTAGTGACCGCCGGGGCGGTCCTGCCGGGATGATTGCGCGGCGCGCACCGGTACCTATAATCCTAGGTGACGGAGGCCTACATGTGGGTTTCTTGGGTCTCTTGGGATTTGAGATTACCGAGGGATCTGCACCGCGGCCGGGCCTCTACGGGAGCGGTGCTTGGAACTGAACGGAAGGTGGAGCCGTGGAAGAGCTCGAAAAGGTGACCATTCAGCGGATTATCGGGCCGACGGCCCACGGGGCCGCTGTGCTTGTGGGGAACGAGAAAAAGACCTTTGCCGTCTTTGTGGGCCCGTACGAGGCGCTGGCAATGGTCCGGGAGATCAAGAAGGAAAAACTCCCGCGTCCCATGACCCATGAGCTTGTCCAGAACGTGTTCCTGGGCTTCGACATTTCGGTAAAGCAGGTCATTGTTTCCGACCTGGCCGATCAGACTTATTACGCCACGCTTGTTTTGGAGCAGCAAATCAAGGGGCCTGACGGTAAGCCGACGGGTCAGCGCAATGAAGTCCGTATTGATGCCCGGCCGAGCGACTGTTTCGTGCTGGCCCTGAAGAACAACGTGGATATCTACGTGACGAAGGAGGTCTTCGAACAGGTGGAGGACGTGTCGACCAATCCGCAGCAATTCTTCGGGCTTGGGGCCGGAGTTCAATCTGTGGAGGCTGAAGACGTGGAGATCCCCGACGCACTCGGTGATGAGCTGGACGACGTGCTCAAGGACGAGGAAGACCAGGACGAAGAGAAGGGGGAAGGCGAAAAGGAGTAAGGCACGGCCCCGGAAAGCCGAATCGGGAGGGGAGAGGAGGAGAAACAAGTGTTGCGTTCCATATTGTCCTGTGCAGCCGGAGTTGCGGTCGGAATGGGCTTGCTTTTGGGCGGATTGACCCTTTGTGGTGCTTCGGCCGGGACCAGCCCAAGGTTTCAGTTTCTGCCTGCCCGCCAGAACCTGTGGGTGGTGGACCACCAAAAGGGCGCAATAATCTTCTTCACATTTCCTGACAACGAAGAGCGCCCTATTCAGCGGTCCCGGACCTTCCGCGTGGATCGGACGTTCTTTCCGCCCGGAGCGACGCGCTATATTTTAAGTCAACGTAACTTGACAAGCCTGCTCTGGATCGTGAACCAAGAAACCGGTGACGTGCAGGTTCTGAGGTACCGCAGGGACGGAACGTTCAGTGCGGCCTTCCGCCTCCAGGCCGCAAGAGAGTTTGAATAGCAAGCGGTAGAAGGCGCCCGCGCCGCCCTTCCACAGTCCCTCCGCGGGGTGCGGCCCCACAATCTCCTTACGAGAAATTCCGGATACACGCCCCCCGGACCGGCCGCGTTGACACCGAAAAACAGCTCCCGTAGAATAGCTCTTGCTGAAGTTTGTAGTGAGTGCAGCGTCCTTTTGGGGCTTTTTACGCAACCGAGGGCGTTGGTGTGTAGTGCTGGAAACGGGGTCGCTTCGTTCAACTGGTTGCATTCAGTTGGAAGGCGAGGCGGAATTGGAGCCGGTCGGTGCTGAAACACTAAGGCGAGGGAGAAGGAGCCATGGCTAAGAAGCTGTGTTTTGTCGCGGTGTTTGTTATAGCTGCAGTTACTCTTAGGGCGCAGACTCCTGAGGATTTCGCTATCCGTGCGGAGGTTACCCAGCAGGGCGGCACCACCGTAACCGTCGTGGGAAGCTGGAAAGTGGACGGAGTTCAGGGCTGGTCTTGGGGACTCTGCCACAATGCGGACGAAGCGAAGGTCGGCGATTGCGTCGACTTGGGGCAATTGACCGATCCGTGCGCCGGAAAGTGTCCGGAAGTTTCCTGCCCCGAAGACATGGCGAAGCCCGGGCCGGACGGCAAAGCCGCGAGTTTTCATTCGGTCCAGGTCTACGACGGCGGCATTGTTCAGGCTGTGGTGCTGGATTTCATGCAGAGTTGGGATCTTGATGCGGACGAACGCTTCGAGCTGCTCCAAATCAAGTACGACCTTAAAGAAGGGGTACCCTGCACGGAGCTCAATTTTTGCAACACTTTAGGAGATCCTCCTGTAGATATCACGTTTGTTGTGAACGGAGCGTCATTCCGGCCCGCGGTGCAGGAAGGTGCAACAATAGGGGAGTGCGCACCTACCTGCGAAGATTTGAAACTGGCGCTTAACCTCGGAGAACCGCAGGTAAGCGGCGATCCCGGATCGCAGACCGCTGTGATTCCCGTGTTGCTTACAACCGGTCAGGATAATCTTGTAAGCGGCCTTCAGTTCGGTATCGCGCTTGATTCCACCGATGTCGTAATCGACGGCATCGATCAAGGGCAGGCACTCACGGACATAGGCGGCGCCGATTTCTTCGGCGTTCAAGTGGTTGAAGGAGGGGCTACGGTCGGAGTGGTTGTCGACCTGGAACCTGACGGAGACCCTCCCACGTTCCGCACTCTGCCGGATTGCACGGCGGATCAGGAAGTAGCTGTAGTGAAGATCAAATGCGCACCGAGCGCACAAGGTGAAGTCGCCGCTACGGCGAGCTTTACCGGTGAGCTCGGAGATCCCCAGATCGAGGTGATCGTTGATGTCGACGGCACTTCTCTTGTGCCGGAAATCGGAAGCCCGAAATCGTTCACGCTCCAGTGCGCGGCCGTTGCGGTGGAGCGCTTTGTGCGCGGGGATGCGAACCAAGACGGCAAGTGGAATGTCTCTGACGGGGTTGCAATCGCCAAGGCGGTTTTCGGGCTGGGAAGTAAGCTCGCTTTGATCGAAAAATGTATGGATTCCGCTGACACCAACGATGATGGAAAACTGGATACGGCCGACGCTGTTTATCTTCTGGAATACTTGTTTACCGGCGGTCCGGCTATTCCTGAGCCACTTGTGTGCGGAGAAGATCCGACCGACGACCAACTGGATTGTCCGGAGTATCCACCTTGCGCCCAGTAGGTGCGCTCGGGTGACTTCGGGGCGACGGTAGAAAAAACGAGGACAGCGGTAATGAAGCAAGTAAGGGAGTTGATATCCGTTGTTTCTGTTGCACTCCTGTTTTTCAACCTCAACGTTGCAGGTCAATCCCCGGGCGATTTCGGCCTGCGGGCGGTTCCCCAGGTAGTGGGTGAGGAAGGAGAGCCTGAAGTAGCCCTCGGTTCCGACTACACGGTTGTTGTAAAACTGTTTGCAGCAGTGGAAGGAGTTGAGGGCTGGTCTTTCGGGCTTTGTGTCGACCCCACGGAGCAGACGGTTGTTGAGGCGAGCCCTGGGGCGGACCTCAACACGCTTGCGCTTGGAGCGCCTCCTGAATTCAGTGTGATCCGCGTATGGAGCGAAGAGGGCGCCCCTCAGGGCGTAACCCAAGCAGTTGTGCTTGACATACAAGGGGCGCTTGTTTTAGGCGTTATCCCTCCTGAAGAGGCGGTGGCGGTTCTTTCTGTGCAGCTGCGGCCCAAGCCCGAGTCCGCTGGGTCAAATATATCGACCCTGTTTTGTGACACTTTGGGGAAGCCTCCGGTGGAGACGCTTTTCGTAGTTGACAACCAGGGGATTGTGCCCGGAATGCTGGAAGGCTCGACGGTTACCGTTGTCCGGGATCCACCGACTCTGATCGCCTTTGAGAAAGACGAATACAATTTGGCTCTTTCAGTGGGCACCATGGAGGTTGCGGTTCGGGTCAGAAGCCTCTTGCCTCTGTATGGTTTTTCTTTCGGGGTGACACACGATCCGAATGTGCTCTCCCTCAGTGAGGTGAAGCTCCACCAGGATCTCCTCGATACGCTCGGTGGGGTTGAGCCTGATTTTTGGGCTGTCAACACTTCTCCGGCCGGCGGAGCCGGTTTCACGGCCGGTGTGGTCTTCGACATACCCGATCCCTCGCAGGAACCTCCGCCCACTGAGCTTGTATCGATCAAGTCCTCGCGCGGCAAGCCTTCCACTTCTGTTTTTCAGGTGCGCTACGAAGCTGCACCGCAAGCACAGCCGGGAGTGACCGTGCTCAATTTCACAGATACGCTCGGTGATCCTCCGGTTGCGATCCTCTTTGATGTGGGCAGCGAGCTTGTGCCGAACACAAGGGACGCCTCCGTGCGCATAACACAGGTACCGTTGACAACACCGTTCAGGCGCGGAGATATAAACGCCGATGGCCGTTACAACATAAGCGATGCCATTGCTTGGCTGCGCTTTCAGTTCGGCGGCGGCAAACTGGGCTATGATTGCAATGAGGCGCTCGACGTAAACGACGACGGATCGCTCAATGTGGCGGACGCAGTCTACTTGCTGCGTTACCTTTTTGTGAGCGGAGATCCTCCAGCCGCGCCCTTCCCGGACTGCGGCGGAGTTCCCCCTGGTGCGCCCGGCTTTATAGGCTGTAACTCCTACACGGGGTGCGAATAGGTCGCCCCTGACGGTCAGCGCGCGCGGTTCCCCCTCCAAACGAAGCTGTTCCCGTAAAGGTGGCCGCTTGTGCAGCCCAAACATAATTAACCCTGCGTTCCCGCCGGTTCGTGCCTCCGGCTTCAAAAGCTTGCCAACCGGCGGGCCCGACCGTAGTATTTGCTGGTTGCTCTGCCGGGCGTGAAGTTGACCTGCCGCTCGGCGGAGCATTATGGTCGAGGAACTGTAACCGGGAGAGGAGCTCAAGCACAGGGTGAACCATGGCGAAAGGACGATCGAAAGCTCTAACCAAGGATCAACTCGCAAAGATCAAAGCGAAGCTTCTTAAGCAGCGCGACCTTCTGACCAACAACATTAAGGCCGGGCTTGAGGAGATTGAGAATCAAGAAGGCCACCACCTTGCGGATCTTGAAGATATCGACGACGTTCAAGACAACGATGCGGTCTTCGAGGTGGTGAACAACGCGTCAGCCACCCTCGAGCAAATTGAACGTGCTCTTGCAATGATCGAGGAAGGCACCTACGGCATTTGTGAAGAGTGCGGGGAGCCGATCCCTCTTGAACGCCTCAAAGCCTTACCGTTTGCGACCCAATGCGTTAAGTGCAAGCGGAAGGCCGAAATGGAAGAAGAAGTGTAGGCCTCAAGCCCGGGCAAAAAAAGGCCGCTTCTATAGAAAGGCGGCCTTTTTTTGTGCAATTACCCTAAGTACTTGAGATTAAAGCACTTAAGGGGCTTTTCGTGCGGAAGAGTCCAGAAAGGACTCAGGGGCGGCCGAATTCCGGCCGCCTGCATGGATCTGGAGGCTGGAGGGACGAAAAACTGTAACTTATTGGGGTACGAAGACTTAGGAAATCTCCAGACCAGGTTCTTTGGTTTGGCATTGGACTTGCTTATCGGTACTGGTGAGTTCTGGGTCCTGTCGGCCTGGAGGAGAGGGTGGAGTCGGGATAACGGGTGTCGGGGCGAGGGGGTAGGGTCGGGGTTGGGACTCTCGACACAGCCAAGATACCCATTTCTCCTTTTACTTGCTTCATTTCTCGAAAAGGGCGTCCGAAAAAGGCGCCCTTTCCTTTTGCCCCAGCCGGTCGAGTTCGACTATCAAGCGTAGAGCCCGACGAAGCGAGCTCTACCACCTCTCGTCTATGTCCCCCGTCAGCCCCAGCGGTCTGCCGTCGCAGGGTCCGAGGCCATCCGGAGTTTCATCAATACCCGGGTTGGGGAAAGGATCGGGAAGAAGCTGC
>CAZGYL010000070.1:0-13032 GCA_964529985.1 uncultured Planctomycetia bacterium
GCTTGTTCCCAGTCCGCCACGCTGCGCCACCTCCGGTCACGCCGCGCGTCGCGGACGACTACCGTTTGTCCGCTCTGAACGACCTGGCGCACAAGAAAGTGACTCACATAGCGTTCAGCCCGCGGCACTCCGCGGCCCTCGACCGTCCTGCCTATAACCTCAACCGGGCGGCCGGCCTCGTCCACCGTTACGCAAAGACACCTTTCCGCTCCTATGGAGGCCATAAGCGGCCTGCCGATCATGTCAACTATTTTCAACACAATTTCGCTGCGCCCGCACTCCTTTCCTCCACCCTGCGCAAGGGCCTTGAGAGCTTCGATTCCTGCGGCCAAGAGCGCTTCGCGGTCCAGCTCGCTCACATGCAGTTCAACCGGTGTTTCTTCCGATCACTTTATCAACCAATGAGCCGACGTAATTGAAATCTTCAGTCCGAAGCAGGTGCATGCGTCGCTTTGAGAAGGCTATATGCACCTTTTTCGGAGATCCCACCGGGGTTCCGTCGGCCACAAGGCGGGTAGGGCGTTCCTCCCGCTCAACAACCGTTATACTGATCCGGCACTCAAGGGGAAGTACCAGTGGAAACTGCAAGGAATGAAACTGAATCGGGCGATGCGCGTTGACCGGCGTCACAACTAAAGCAGGTACGTCAGGGTGGACGACCGGCCCTCCGGCTGCAAGCGTATACGCGGTTGAACCGGCCGCCGTTGCAACGATAAGCCCATCACCCGAATACCGGTTAAGCAAGACGCCCTCAATGTAAAGGTCGAGACGGATCGTCTGACCGCTCAACCTTTCAAGAACAAAATCGTTTATGGCGGAAAGAACCTCCTCCTCTTCCCCGTTCTCGGTTCGGGCCTCTATGATAGGAAGTTCGGTTACATGGAACCGTCTCTCGCAGACGATCCTCTCAAGGTCCTCAACATGCGAAGGGTCGTTCATTAGAAACCCGACCTGCCCGAAATTAAGTCCGAGTACAGCGACGGCCGGGTGCCCCAAATCGCGCAGAGTGTGCATGAGAAACCCGTCCCCACCCAGCATAACCAGAAGATCGCCGGTCTGCGGCACGCCGGCCTCCTGAAGCGGCAACGCAGGAAGGCCGCAACGGCTCAGCCGCGAAATCACTTCCTCAGCGGCCCGGTTGCAGGCCGGATTCCGGCCGTCGGCTGCAACGACGATTCGCTTGAATTCTCTGCTCGGCATTGTTCTCCTTCCTGCAGGGGCTTTGCTGCAACTTCCCGAGAAGTGCAGCTACCCTGGAACCGCGCGCCGGTTTCCTTCCCCCTCTTTACACGATTTCGGCTGGACCCGGAAGGGTACGCAGGGAAAGGAGTTTGTCCAAAGAAAAAGGCCCCGGCTCCGGCCGGGGCCCCTCACCTTCGAGTGCGTTGCTCAAACGGCGAGACGGGAGGGCGCTTTACGCCCCTTTCTCACCTTCAGTACATGCCGCCTCCGCCCGGCGACTGCTCCTCCTTCTCTTCAGGGATCTCGCTTACGAGAGCCTCGGTTGTGAGCAGCAGCCCGGCTACGCTTGCCGCGTTCTCAACGGCGATCCGAGCCACCTTGGTGGGATCGATGATGCCGCGGTCAAACATATTCCCGTACTCGCCGGTAAGGGCGTCGAAGCCAAACGCCGAGTCGTCGCTCTCACGCACGCGCTCGCAGACCACGGCACCGTCAAGACCGGCGTTCTCAGCGATCTGCCGGATCGGCGCCTGAAGCGCGCGCTTCACTATATCGGCTCCGATCGCCTCGTCGCCCTCAAGCTTCAGTTTGTCGATCGCTTTTGCAGCCCTGAGCAAAGCCACTCCGCCGCCCGGCACGATTCCCTCCTCAACCGCCGCGCGGGTTGCGTGAAGGGCATCCTCCACACGCGCCTTTTTCTCCTTCATTTCGACCTCGGTGGCCGCGCCGACATTGATCTGGGCGACTCCGCCTGCAAGTTTTGCAAGGCGTTCCTGAAGCTTCTCGCGGTCGTAATCCGAGGTGGTCTCGTCGATTTCCCGCCTGATCTGCGCGATCCTTCCCTGGATCGCCTCGGTCTTGCCGGCGCCCTCAATGATGGTCGTGGCGTCTTTTGTGACCTTCACCTTCTTGGCCATGCCGAGGTAATCCATGGTCACGTTCTTAAGTTCGATTCCGAGATCCTCGAAAATGGCCTTTCCGCCGGTCAGAATCGCGATGTCCTCAAGCATGGCCTTGCGGCGCTCGCCGAACCCGGGGGCCTTCACCGCGCAGCAGCTGAAGGTTCCGCGCAGCTTGTTGATAACAAGCGTGGCCAGGACTTCGCCCTCAACGTCTTCGGCGATAACCAGAAGCGGCTTTCCGGACTGAGCGATCTTCTCAAGCAGCGGGACAAGGTCGCGCACGCTGCTGAGCTTCTTCTCGTGGATAAGGATGTAGGGCTCCTCAAGCTCGCATGTCATAGTCTCCATGTTCGTTACAAAATGCGGGCTGAGGTAACCCTTGTCGAATTCCATTCCTTCCACGAAATCAACGGTGGTCTCAAGGCTCTTTCCCTCCTCAACCGTAATGACGCCGTCTTTGCCGACCTTGTCCATTGCGTCGGCGATGATCTCGCCGATCTCTTTGTCGTTGTTCGCTGCGATCGCGCCGACCTGAGCGATCTCCTTGCGATCCTTGACCTCGCGGGCCATGTTGCGCAGCTCTTCAACCACAGCCTTTGCAGCCGCCTGAATGCCCCGCTGGATCAGGATCGGATTCGCTCCGGCCGTTACATTCTTAAGGCCTTCCTCGAAAATGGCCTCCGCAAGGACGGTCGCGGTGGTCGTGCCGTCACCTGCAGCATCGCTGGTCTTGGAGGCGACCTCCTTGACCATCTGCGCGCCCATGTTTTCGTTCTTCTCTTCGAGTTCGATCTCCTTGGCCACCGTCACCCCGTCCTTGGTGACCGTCGGAGCGCCGAAGCTCTTCTCCAGGATCACATTGCGGCCCCTCGGACCAAGGGTGACCTTAACGGCTTTGGCGAGCTTCCGTACGCCCCGCCGGATCGACTCACGAGCTTCCTGATCAAAGGTGATTTTCTTCGCCGCCATATCGCGTGCCTCCTTCCATACTCCCGGCCTACGTTTCCACAATGGCGAGGACGTCGTCTTCGCTCATGATCAGATACTCCTCGCCGTCGACCTTCACCTCGGTTCCGGCGTACGAGGTGAAGATGATCCGATCATCCACCTTCACTTGGGGCTTGGCCCGCTCACCGTTGTCAAGAAGCTTACCGTCGCCGACCGCCATAACGATCCCCTCTTTGGGTTTCTCCTTGGCGGTATCCGGCAACACGATCCCGCCGGCCGTTTTCTCTTCAGCCTCCAGCCGGCGAACCAAGATCTTGTCACCGAGAGGACGGATCTTGACTTTCGTCGTGGACTTCGCCATCGCTCCCACTCCTTTCAATCCTTAAAAGCACCGTTGCCTATACTTCACCCTCCCTACCGCTCTGGCAGGGAACGCCCGAAAACTTCCCTTATAATCCGCCGGACCTCAGCAAGCCCCAGAGGCTTGGCCAGAAAACCGACCATGCCCGAAGGGAGAGTCTTGGTCTCGGCGAACGGCTGCTTCTCTCCGGACATCAGCACGAAAGGGAAAACAAAACTTTCCTCTTGAAGCCGCCTGACCGTGGACAGTCCGTCCAGGTCGGGCAGCCTGTAGTCGAAAAAGCCAAGATCGATCGGCCTCCGCCGCACAACCTCAATGGCCTCATAGCCCCCGCGGGCCTCGCATATCTCAAACCCGTGGCCTATGAGGACTTCGACCAACGCCCGGCGACAGGCTCGATCGTCGTCGCAGACCAGCACACGCATGGTGCACCTCGGCCTCAGTCGTTTCGATCGACAAGCAATGGGAATGCAAAATGCGTGCCGCCTAAGATATCCCGCCCACTTCCCGCCTGGCGGACTCCCAGAGCCCTTTTGCGCCGCACACCACAGCAGGCAGCCTGTCACTTTGACCAGACCGGGAGCCGGAGCCGCTTCGGGCTGCTGCCACAATGACAGGCCCCCCCCTGGGAGGCGGGTCAGGTTCCTGGACGGGCTGCTGAGCGCTATCGGTCTTGGTCGCCGGATTCCTCCTGAGCTTCCGGTTCCGCTTCGCCGCCTAAGAGCCCGTAGCGCTCAAGCTTGTTGTAAAGGCTCTGGCGGGGAATGCGAAGGGCTCTCGTGACCTCCGATTTGTTCCCCCGGAACTCACGCAGTGCGTTGCGCAGGATCACCTTCTCGCACTCGCCGATAAGCTCCTTGAACGTTTCGCGAAACGGAACCCGCAGAATAACCGAAGATTCCTCGCGGCGCATATCCTCCGATTGCCAAGGTACGTTCGATCCGCTTCCAAGGTAGCGCAGAATATCGCCGCGCCCTATCCGTTTGCCGGCCGCCGTAAGCAGGGCCCGGCGCAGCACATTTCCCAACTGGCGGACATTACCCGGCCAGTGGTAGGCCTCAAGCGCACGAAAAGCCGGCTCGCTGAGCCGCTTAATCTGCATGCCTTCCCGCCTGAAGCGTTCCAGGAAGACGCCCACAAGATCCGGGAGGTCTTCAAGACGCTCCCGCAGGGGAGGCACGTTTATGCTTATCACGTTCAGGCGCCAGTAGAGGTCTTCTCGAAAGATACCTTCCTCAACCAGCCGTTCCAAATTGCGGTTAGTGGAAGCTACAAGACGCACGTCAACTTCGATTTCCCTGTCCCCTCCAACCGGCCGGACTTTGCCTTCCTGTATCACCCGGAGGATTTTGGTCTGCACCGCATGGGACATGTCCCCGATTTCGTCCAGGTAGAGCGTTCCGCCGCTTGCAAGCACAAACAAGCCGTCTTTGTTTTCTTCAGCGCCCGTGAACGCACCTTTGACGTGGCCGAAAAGCTCGCTTTCAGCCAGCGTCTCAGTTATCGCTCCCGCGCTCTCTGCAACAAAAGGGCCTTGCGACCTGCGCCCCGCCTGGTGAATTGCACGGGCTACAAGCTCTTTTCCCGTCCCGCTTTCACCGAAAATACACACCGGGAAGTCGGTGTCTTTGATCCGCTCGATCGTGGAGACGAGTCCACGCATCGCAGCGCTGCGGCAGACAAGCCCGTAGTAGTTGTCAGGGACGGGACCGCCCGCTTCGGCCTGCTGAATCGAGCAACCGGAGGTGTAAACAAACCGCTCAAGTGCGAGCGCGGCAGCCCGTACGAGTTCAGCTACGAGGCGTCTGTCCGACTCCTCGAAGCCGGGCGCACCACGACGGCGCCTCACTGAGCAAACAACCGCTGCTTCAGGCCCGATACGCGCGCTGACAAAAAGCTCAGGGCCGAATACCGCCCCCCCATGGCCTGCGAACGTATCGGTGACGAAAACCTGATCGTTCTCAAGAGCTCTTTTTACAGCTTGGTGGTTAACAAGAAAGGACGGATCTTTTAGGATCCCGCTCTGAGGCGAAGCGCCGAAGTACTGCAACCCGCCGTCAGGAAGGGCAAGCACCACAAAAGCACATTCACAGGGCGAACCGGCCTCAAGCACCTGCTCGGCAAGTGTTTCCGCCGCGCGCCCTAAAGACGGCTGCGTCAACACGGTGTATACAGCATGTACCACCGTCTCTCGGACACTTGTGAGGGGCTTTCCGCAGTCGGATTCCGCCACTTGCCTCTTTCCTTCTTTTCCTTTCCCCATGTTATCGGCCGAACCTTTTCAAATCTGAACCGATCCGGTCAGTGCATGGAAGCACAAGCCCGTGTGGCGGCCCTCAGACCGCTGCTTTACAATCAGAAAGACCGGTCGTAACAAGGCTGCACGTAAGGGCCGAGCCGGGGTTTTGCGAGATCTGTAGATCGCACCCAATCGGCCTTATGCGACATCGGGCCCTTGTGGCGAGGGGCTTCATGACTCAACCGAACAAGAGGCTGAAGCTGCTGCTCGGCATTCTGTTCTTGGCCTCCCGGGCGGCCCTCGGGGCGGAAGGGTCGCCCGCCCGGCTCTCCGACCAGGCCATACGGGCGTTGGTCAGCCAACTTGCACACCCCCAATGGCGGCGCAGGGAAGAAGCACAAGAAAAGCTGAGGCAAATCGGCCCCCGCGCGGTTCCCTTCCTTGAAGAAGCGGCGCACAGCACAGACCAGGAGCAGGCGTTTCGAGCTCGGGAGCTCCTTTCGGCCCTGGACCCATATGAAGTAGTGGCTGCGGTTGTGAGAATCTCCTATCCGCCGGACGATCCGGGCTCATGGCGGATCGAAAGAGTCAACAAATTTGAAGGGCCGAGTGGGAGAATCACAATCCCGGATCTTGAAGCGTACAAAGTCGGCGTTGACCCGGCCACAGGCAAATTCACTTTCGAGTTGGTTCCTTTGGGAGCCCTCTCGACCGCCGCGTGCGACCTGAGCGCCTTTGAGGAACGCAAGTGGGTCCCTGTCGAAGAGCGCATTGAGCTTCGCTTCATTGAAAACGGCGTTTACACGTCGGCGGAAAAATTTGAGTCCGTGCTTCTTGTATGGGCGGCGACGGGTAGAAGGTCGAAGCTCAGGGCGCTCTCGGAGCCGCTTGCGGGCGTAACAGATCCTCAAGAGCAAAAAAGGCGGCTTTCAGAGCAACTACGCATGCAACTTAAGGGGCCGTGCGGTGCAAAACTGCGCCTGAAAACGGCCAATCTGCTTGCGCGCCTGCGCGAACAAGGAGTGCGTGAAATTCTACGCGAATACGCCGGAGACACCGACGCCGACTGCGCTTTGGCACTCTTAGGAGACCGGGAAGCTGAGAAACGCTTGGAATCTCTGCTTTCTGCAGGGCTTCCCACTGCGGCGGTACAAAGCGCTGCGCTTACGCTTGCTGAACTCGCGAACCCATCGGCGCTTGACTTTCTGTGGGATCACCTCTTCGAGTTCACTGAAATAGGAAGGACCCGCGGAGCGCTTCTTCTTGCGAATCAAGTCGAAAAGCTAAAAGGCGAGGAGACGGCCGAGCGAATCAAACGCTTTATCAAGACCGCAGGCGGTCAACCTCTTCTGACATGGCAGAGCAGCCTTAGGTATCTGCTCCTGACGCTTGCAGGAAGCAGTGAAATCTCTCCGAGTTCTTTACGTTCTTCCCTCTGCGCCGTGCTGCGCAGTTCTCCCACACCCGGGCTTACGGCAAAAACCGAAACATTCCTTGCCGCGCTTCGCGTGAGTTTGGCGCTCCACCCCGCCTCCAAAGAGGAAGCTTTGAAGTTGGGGGAAGTCTGTGCCCGCCACGCGGTCGGATCAGCTTGGCAGGAAACAGCATTGCTTCTGCCTTACTTGGTGCGCGACGGCGGTTCAGCGGCCGTAGCTCCCTTGGTTCAAGAGACTTGCAATGCTCTTAAGGCACAACCCGGAAGCTACACCGTGCGCAGCATGATTACGGCTTTGGCGCTTACTTTGCCGCGCGAAAGCGAAGAAGCGAAACAGCTTGTTGAGCTCCTCGGACAGCGGCTGAATTCGATCGGGCGCTTGCGGCACTCCACCACCACAATAAGCTCTTCGTCTCTCGTAGCGGAACCGCTCGCCCTACTGTTGAGAATTCCGTATGGAGGAAGCGCGACCGCGCAGACCTTGCAGCGGATCCGCAGGGTTCTCAACGGTCAGGAACCTCCGGGCGAACCCCGCACGGAAGCCTTGACTCTCCGAATTTGGCACCTTGAGCGCCGGGGTGACGAAATCCTGGAAAGAGGCTCGGTCCAATGTGTTCTGCGGCCGCTCGAACCGAAATTGGTGAAAGATGATTACGGCAACCTGCGCATAATTTGCTTGCAGCCCGTCAGAAAGAGCGGGGCGGTTCTTCCAACAAGGCGATCCACCCAAAGTACTTACCTGTATACCCCCGGTCGCTCGCGCCGTTACCTGCGCGTTGGTGAACCCCAGCTGGCCTCAAGCCTTTTTCCGGATACGGAAATACGAGCTTATTGGCAAAGCAGTGTGTACGCGTCCGAACGTTACAGGACGCTGCGCAACTGGCGCCTGCACACAGTGTGCAAAGTTAAGGAGGGAGCCTACCGGGAACCGCTCAGGTGGAGCGATTTCGTCAGACAGGCGGTTGAGGAGCTCAATCAACTTGATCTTACAAGCGTCCGAAACAGGCTGTCTTTCTTCTCGGAACTTAGAATCCGGCAAGCGCTCCCGGCGCTGCACAAGGTTTTCAAAGGCAGGCTTGATTTGGAGACTTCCGTGCATTTTGCGCACCTGGGCGATCCCGAAGGGACAAAAGCGCTCCTTAAAGCGCTGCACACTTCGCGCGGCCTGCCGCGCCTGCGGGCCCTGGGGTACCTTGTGGAGCTCGATCCTACGGCTCCTGAGGTCCTTGAGGCCCTTTTCGACTGCCTCCGGCAGGCAACACGCTCGGAGCTTTATCAGGTGGCCTCGGCGGCGCGCCGGATTCTGGCCTCTCCCCTGGCAGCCGAGAAACGACGTAAGTTGCTGCGGGCATTGGCCCGGAAGCTTTCGCCTCAAACAGCTTCCGCAATCATACCTGCGCTTCGCAACGCGACAGGTTTGGATTTCGGGTACTATCAAGCGCTTACAATTCGTACCTCAAAAGAAAGGCAGCAGCGCATTGCAGCTGTTGTTGCTGCTTGGAGGCGGTCTCTGCTCGGCCGGGATACCGATAAGGCCGAGGGTGGACCGGCCTCCGAAAGGTGACCGCCCCGGGGCTCCCCGCCCCTTGATCCCCGGACATCGTTACAGTATGAGCACTTAGCGCTTGCTCTTCTAGGAACGCAGAAAGTTCCCTCACGAATCAACTCCAACATGCCTCAGACCGATACAGGGAGCGTCGCCTGCTGCAGGGGCTTTCGCCCGGTGCGGAAAGGCGATCCGGAACTTTGGAGACCACCGGCACTGCGATTGATTTTTGGGAGTGAGGCGTCGGCAATCAACTGAAAGGGGGCGGAACCATTAGCGCGAAAGAAGTCGGCCTCGAAACGTACTTTCGAGAAATCAACCGGTACCCGTTGCTCACCCCCGAACAGGAACGGGAACTGGCTCGGCGGGTGCGGGCCGGCGACCACGAAGCCCGCGATCTGATGGTAAAAGCCAATCTGAGGCTTGTTGTGAGTATCGCCAAGAACTATGTCGACCGCGGGCTTTCGTTGCTCGATTTGATCGCCGAGGGCAATGTCGGCCTCCTGAAGGCCGTCGAAAGGTTCGATCCCGACGAGGAATGCCGTTTCAGCACTTATGCCACATGGTGGATAAAACAGGCGATCAAACGGGCGCTTATTGATACGGTGAAAACCGTACGCATTCCTTCTTACATGGTGGAAATCATTACCAAATGGAAGAGCACGGCGAACGATCTTGCGGTCAAACTCGGCCGCCAGCCTACCTTCTACGAAGTGGCCGAGAAGCTCAATGTGCCCGTTGAGAACTGGAACTTGATAAAAACCGCTATACGCGTATCCAACTCCTCAAGTCAAACGATAAGCATTGAGAACATGTGGACCCTCTCTGAAGTCTTGGAAGACAAGGACGGCGATGCGCCGGATGAAATCCTGCTTCGCGAAATCGATATCGAGCTTGTCCAAAAGCTGCTCGAAGTCATTGACGAACGCGATGCCATGATCCTGCGCATGCGCTTCGGATTGGACGACGGCGAGCCCATGACGCTCAAAGAAATAGGGCAGCGTATCAATCTTTCGCGCGAGCGTGTCAGGCAAATCGAGAACGAAGCGCTGAACAAGCTCTACTACATACTGACGCGCTACCGAAGAAAGCTGGAAGAAGAAGCTCTAAGCGGATCCTCGGAGAAGCTCCTTCAAGACGAGCCCGAGCCGGAGATCACACACCAGCTCTGAGCCGCCCGCGGTGCCGCCCTCAAGCAGCGGCTTTACAACGTATCCCCGCTTTGGTATCGTACTTGCCTTATGAGCTGGCAAAATAAGATCCGAACCATTCCCGACTGGCCGAAGCCGGGGATCCTTTTCCGCGATATAACCCCGCTTCTCGCCGACCCGCAGGCTTTTGCAGAATCGATCGAAGCCCTTGCTGAGGTCGTCCGCCCGTGGAGGCCGGCGCTTATTGCAGGAACCGAGGCGCGGGGATTCATATTCGCCGCCGCGCTGAGCCTCAAACTCGGGGCGGGCTTCATACCGATCCGCAAGAAAGGCAAACTGCCTGCAGCTACGATCCGCGAAGAATACAGCCTGGAGTACGGAACCGATTCAGTGGAAATGCACGCTGATGCTGCGGGTCCCGGAACTCGGGTGGTGCTTGTTGACGATGTGCTTGCAACGGGAGGTACGGCCGCAGCCTGCTTGAGGCTTATCCGCAAGACCGGGGCTGAGCTTTGCGGCGCAGCGTTCTTGATCGAACTCAGCGAACTGCAAGGCCGCAAGAAACTCCCCGAAGATGTGCCGACCCGGTCACTGATAGTGTACTGATCCCCCGCTCCCCCGCCTGCTTTCCCCTTGCATGGTTCTTGGCGCGCGGTCGAGTGAAAAGTACAATCTAAATTCTGATTGGGGCTGGCCGGCGGAAAGGAGCCGCGATGAGGCGCCTTGCTTTACTGGCCATTGCGACCGCCCTTTGTGTATTGCTGTTTTTTCTGCTCCAGGTCGAACCGCAAGAAAGAGCCGGCAAGCGGCAAGACACGCACAGACCGAATCCGCAGGCGGAGAAAGCCCTGGGGCCTCCGGCCCCGAACAGGCCGCCCAGGCTCGGGAAAGGGGCCCATCAAGCCCCAGCGGAAAAAAAGAAAGGATCCCTGGCGGTGCTTGTCCTCGACCCCTCGGGCAGCCCTCTTGAAGGTGCGCGGGTCAGCCTGCTTCCGGACAGTTTGTTTCTTCCCACGGATAATGAAACTTTTCAGGTGGAGGTTTCGCCGGCGCCTACGGATCCGTTACAGGGCCGAACGGATGCCCGAGGCCGTATCACCTTTGCCGGGCTTGCCCCGGGTTCATGGAAAGTTATTGCAAGGAAAGAAGGATATGCCCGCAGCACTGCAACCGTGGTGCTAAAGGCCGGCCGGGAAATCCATACCGAGCTGCGACTCAGCAAGGGGTGGCCGCTTGCGGGCGTTGTCGTCAACAGCCGGGGAGAGCCTGTTCCCGGCGCCCAAGTCCTGGTAAGGCTGGATCAGCGCGTGATCTCCCGCCAAGAGACGGACTCCGAAGGTAGATTCCGAACCGAATGCCTGGCCGAAGGGAAGTACTGGGTGAGCGCAACAGGCGGTCCCCCTGAGGAGCGCTCGCGAGTAAAAGAGCCTGTTAAGATCCCCCTTGAGGAAGAAATCCGCCTTGTACTGCCTTTCCCGTACGCTCGGGTCATAATGTTAAAGGTCCTGGACAGCCGAACGCGTAAGGTGATCGAAGAGGCCCGGGTCCGTGTGGGTCCCATCGGAGGGCTGCAAGGATCCCCGCGATACAAGTGCTCCCGCCGCGGCGACTTGTTTGAAGTGCGGCTTTCCAAGAACGTCACGGATATCACCTGCCGAGTGGAAGCGCCCGACTATGTTTCGCAAGAGCTGTCCTTCAAGATCAACCGCAAAAAAAGCGAACCGATATATCGCGAGGTCCTGCTTGAGCGCGCCGCCTACATCGTACCGATTCTGCTTGACTGGAAAGGGAACGAAATCGACAAGCGCGCTCAAAAAGCAACCTTCAGTTGTTCCTACAGGCAAGGGAGCAAGTTGGTGACGGTAAGTTCCATGCCCGCGGCGGAAAACATCGCAGTGCCCCCTCAGACCGACTGCGAAGTGGTCCTGGACTCGCTGCGAATGAGGGACCTGCGCTCAAAATGCCCCAAGGCCGTAATCCGCTCGGGCCTTCCGGGAGAGGAAACGCCTTGTGTCATCCGCATGCCGTGGCTCGGAGAAATAATCTGCAAAGTGGCGTGCCCTGAACAAGACGCAGAGGGCATCGTTTACCTGTCACTGGGAAAAGTGGAAGAAAAAGAAAACGGCGCTCCCCAAGTACGTGCATACAGCGAGCACAACGTAAAATGCGGGGATACCACCTGGTTTTGGCCTCTTTCAGCCGGCCGCTACATTGTCCGGGTCGATCCTTATCGGCTCGTAAAGCGGCCCGACGACTGCTGGCTTTGCGGACAGGCTTTGAATTGCCGCGAAGTGATCCTTACCGAAGGAAGCGATCCTGTTGAGGTGACTCTCCGCCTTGAAGATGTGGTCAAAACCGCAATACGCGTGCTGGACGGTCGAGGACGACTTGTGCATGCGAAGCTCTTTGTCCGGTTCGGCGACTTTTCGGGTTTTAGGTCGCTTCTGGGCAGCTCGTTTTCCTTGTTTTCCAAAACCGGGGAAAAGCTGGTCCTGAGGGCGTTTGACATCCACCTTCTTGAAGGAGTCTCCGATCTCCTTGAAATCGAACGCGGCGGGGGTCGATACGATCTTGTGCTCCGCCCTTTCTTCGCGGTTCCATTGAAGGTCCTGAACGCCGAGGGGGAAGAGATCCCACCTGAGGATTACGCGGTAGAGGTCAGCGATACGCAAGGTAAACTACCGTGGTTTCACACCTACGTCGAATCGTGGACCCCGGATGGGCAGCTCTACCTGCGGCGCCGAGCAAGCAGAAACGTCCTTATTTCAGATCCCGGCACGTACGAACTGCGTATTACCGCGGAAAACTACAAGCCGCAGGTCGTTGAGGTTGAAGTTCAGCCGGGTGAGATCCGCGAAGTTGAAGTGATCCTGCAAGCCCGCAGATAGCTCTGCTTCGTCCTTTTTTACTGCACTTCGCGGAAAAAACGCTCAAGGCTTATTCGACCCGGTCCCAGTCCCAAAAGGGCGAGCGCGATCAAAAGCAGGATAAGATACTCTTCCGCGCTTGAGCCCGAAGGGCTTATCAGAGGTTGTGTCTTTGCGCTGTGAACCACATTTGCAACAAGATACGCGATAAGGGGAATAAGAGCCAACCGCAGGAAAAAACCGGTGAGCACCAGCAGGCCGACAAAGATCTCACCCGCCCCCACGATTACAAGCGAAGCCTGAGCGCCCAAAACAGCCTGGGGGAAAACGAGGTCTGAGGCGGCCTTCTCCACATTGCCCGGGAACAGGCGTATGAGACCGTGGGCCACCATGATCCCTCC
>CAZGYL010000071.1:0-7405 GCA_964529985.1 uncultured Planctomycetia bacterium
TCCAAGCCCTCTCAGGCGATTCAAGAAACTTTTGATGAAAAATCCAGGCTAGCGGAAGAGAACGGTTTCGCAGGGGCAGCCGCAGCGCCCCCCAGCCTCACCGCAAAATGGGGAAACTCGGGCTTACCGCCCGCCTGGAATTGGTCCCGTAATCTTGAACCCGTCGCCGCGCGGTTCTCCCACGGCCGTGCGCCTCCTCTTTAAGCCGGTTGCTTCTTCTTGTCGCAAAAACCTGCCGGAGTCGGCCCTGCAAGGTATCTTTCTCAGGCCCGAAGGACCGGCGGCCCGGACGGTGGGGCGGGTTTGCAGCCGGTGCAAATCTTCTCTCCCGGCACGCACCTGGCTGGGATGGTACTATTCCTCCGGAATAGGGCCGATTGATTTGCCCCGGCCTGTTGAGCGCTCCGAATTCGGGCTCGGCGGTCGGCAGTAACTCCAGGCTCTTTGGGGAATCGGCATAACCCTATCGGCTTTGGAACCGAGAGCGTCACTCCGGCACAGTGCAATTGCACGAGGGAATGCAACGGAGGGTAGCCCATGGTCACCATGGAAGAACTTGTCCAGCAGCTGGTTGAGCGCGGCGGATCGGATCTTCATATTTCAGCGGGCGCTCCACCGATGTTCCGGATAAACGGAAGGCTGGTGAGCACTGACGCCGAAGTGCTGGACGCGGAAGCCACTCAAAAGCTCATCTATTCAATTCTGGACAATGAGCAGATTCTCCGCTTCGAGAAAGAGCACGAGTTGGACGTGGCGTTTGGAATCGCCGGCCTGGGGCGGTTCCGAACCAATGTTTTCATGCAGAGGGGCACGATAGGGGCCGTTCTCCGCGTTATCCCCTACGAGATCAAAGGCATGGGGAGTTTGGGCCTTCCCGTTGAACTGTGTGAGGAGCTCTGCGCCAAGTCCAAGGGCTTGATCCTTGTAACCGGAGCTACGGGAAGCGGCAAATCAACCACTCTCGCCGCCATGATCGATCACATAAATCGCACGCGGAACCACCACATTGTTACGATTGAAGATCCCATTGAGTTCGTCCACAGGAACAAGGGCTGTCTGGTTAACCAGCGCGAAGTGGGAGGGGATACGCATTCGTTCGCCCAGGCTCTCAGAGCGGTACTCCGGCAGGATCCGGACGTAATCATGATCGGTGAGATGCGCGACCTGGAAACCATAGAGGCGGCGCTCACTATCGCGGAAACCGGGCACCTTACATTGGGATCGCTGCATACAAGCGACGTGGTTCAGACCATAAACCGCGTGATCGACGTTTTCCCGCCGCACCAGCAGCAACAGGTGCGAACCCAGCTTTCTTTTACTCTTGAAGCCGTATTCTCGCAGCAATTGATACCGAGAGCCGACGGGAGAGGGCGGGTTCTTGCATGCGAAATCATGGTATGTACTCCTGCGATCCGCGCTCTGATCCGTGAAGACAAAATCCACCAGATCAAGTCGGTCGTCCAAACGGGCGGACGTTACGGTATGCGCACCATGAATCAGGCGCTTTTCGAACTGTACCGGACGCATCAGATCACATATGACGACGCGCTGAGTCATTCTCCGGATACAGAGGATCTCAAGCGCATTTTCCAGCGCCAGCACTGAGCGAGGAGAAGCGTCAATGGCGAGGGGAAGCGCCACCTTCGACAAACGACTGCGGGCTATTTTACTTGAAGCCCGAGCTGTCACCGAAGAACAGCTTTCCGAAGCGCAAGAAACAGCGCAGCGTAACCAGACTTCCCTTGCCGAAGCGCTCGTGGATCTGAATTTCGTAACCGAAGACCGAATCATAGCTCTTCTGGCAAGGGAAGCTCAACTTGCTGCGATAGATGTCCGGAGGGTGACGCCGGATGAAAGCCTCAAAGATGTCATAAACGCCAATGTGGCGCGTTATTACAACGTGCTTCCGGTATCCAAAGTCGGGGACATACTCACCCTGGCGGTAGCCAATCCTTTCGACATTTTCGAGCTTGACGATCTGAAAATCGTAACGGGCTGCCACCTGCGCCCGGTTGTGAGCACAGCTCCGGCGATAGCTGAGGCCATCACCCGCGTCTACGATCAAGGCGAACAAATCGTCCAGGATCTCATCCAGGGCATAGACAACGCCGACATCGAGCTGAAGGAAGAGAGCACGGAAGAAGAAGATGAAGTCACTCTGGAGAACATCCAGAGCGACCAGGGCTCGCCGGTAGTCAAACTGGTCAACTTGATGATCTACCAGGCGGTCCGGGACCGCGCAAGCGATATCCACATCGAGCCCTTTGAGAAGCACGTTCGAGTGCGCTTCCGCATCGACGGCGTTCTGCGGGAGGTAATGAGTCCACCCAAGAAGATGCAGAACGCCCTGGTAAGCCGCATAAAAATAATTTCGGGTTTGGATATCGCCGAGCGGCGCATTCCTCAGGACGGAAAGTTTCAGTTCAAGGTAGAAGGCAGACAGATCGATTTCCGCGTCTCCACGCTCCCCACGATCCACGGGGAAAAAGTGGTGCTGCGGTTGCTGGACTCTTCAAACGTCAAGCTCGGACTCGAAAGCCTGGGGTTTGAACCGAAAGCGCTTGAGGATGTGCGCCGCGCGATCCGCTGCCCGTACGGCATGTTCTTGGTTACGGGACCTACGGGAAGTGGAAAATCGACCACCTTGTACTCCGCCCTGCGCGATATCCTTTCGGACGAAGAGAACATAATCACTGTTGAAGATCCTGTAGAGTACCAGCTCGAAGGCGTCAACCAGGTGCATGTCAACGTGAAGCAGGGCCTTACGTTTGCAGCCGCGCTCAGAGCGATCCTGCGCCAGGACCCTGATACGATCATGATCGGTGAGATCCGCGATCTTGAGACCGCTGAAATAGCCGTGAAAGCGGCACTGACGGGTCACCTTGTTTTCTCAACCTTGCACACAAACGATGCACCGTCCACGGTCACCCGCCTTGTGGATATGGGAGTGGACCCGTTTCTTGTCGCTTCCAGTGTAAACTGCGTTTCGGCTCAACGATTGGCGCGTCGTCTTTGCTCCGAATGCAAGCAGAAGGTTGAAGAGATTCCACCCAAAGAGAGACTGCTCAGCTTGGGATTCTTGGAGGAGGAACTTCATGACATAACCCTTTACGGCCCGAGGGGCTGCAGTCACTGCCAGGGCGGATTCACCGGGCGGTTCGCTTTGCTTGAGACGCTGCCGATAACCGAAGGCATAAAGCGCATCATCCTGGAGGGAGGATCGGCCCTCCAGATCAAGAAACAGGCTCTCGAGGAAGGCATGCTTACGCTGCGCAGGTGCGGCATCTTGAACGCGCTGCGCGGGAAAACGTCGCTTGAGGAGGTCTTACGCGTCACCATGGGTGATTGAGGAGGCTAGAAATGGAATTCCGCTACCGGGCGAAGGATCCTTCAGGGAAAACCATAACAGGAGTGGTGGCGGCCGAGAACGAAACCGATGCGGTCGGCCAACTGCGACGCCAGGGGCTGACCATTATCAAGATAAGCGCGGGGAGGGCCGCAGTCGCCGCTACGGAAGGGAAAGCCAAAGGCGGCTTTTTTTCGCTTTCGATCGGCGGATCCACGAATGCCCGAAACGCAAGGGTCAAGAGCCAGGATCTTGTGGTCTTCACCCGACAGCTGGCTACCATGATTTCTGCAGGTATCCCGGTTGTTGAGGCTCTTGAGATCCTCGGCGAACAAACTTCGAACGCAGGGTTCAAGGCCGTAATCAGCGAAATCGTAACCGATCTGCGCACCGGTAAGGATCTCTCTCAAGCGTTCGCACGGCACCCGCGGATCTTCTCCGGCCTGTATGTGAATATGCTCAAAGCCGGAGAAGCGAGCGGCCAGCTGGATACGGTACTGGACCGCCTGGCAGGATACCAGGAAGCCGCGCAGCAGCTCAAGCAGGATATAAAATCCGCAATGACCTATCCTGTGGTTTCGTTGGTCCTGATCTTGGGCATAACCGTGTTTCTGTTGGTGGTGATCATCCCTAAATTCAAGACCATGTTCGATGCCATGAACGTCGAGCTGCCGGCTCTCACAAAAGGGCTTCTGGAGTTGTCGAGGTTGGTTCGCGAGCACATTCTGCTCATGTTTTCGGGAGCCGCTTGCTTTGCCACCTTGGTTTACATGTACACCCGGACACCGACCGGACGACGCAATCTCCACTGGTTGCTTCTTCACCTTCCCGTGTTCGGACCCCTCTTTTCGAAGGTCGCGATTTCGCGTTTCAGCCGTACCTTCGCAACACTGATTCAAAGCGGCGTACCTATCTTGGGAGCTCTTGAGCTCGTGAAGCAGACTTCGGGCAACGCGATAATCGCCGACGCCATCCATAAGGCGAGTGAAAGCGTGAGACAAGGCGAAAACTTGGGCGGTCCGCTCGCTCAGACAAAAGTCTTCCCGCCCATGGTGACCCGCATGATTTCGGTGGGTGAGAGGACAGGCGCGCTTGAAGCCCTGCTTGAGAAAATATCCGAGTTCTACGACCGAGAGGTGAAAGCGGCTGTTGAGAGCCTGACAAGTCTCATCGAACCTCTCATGATCGCCATCATGGGTTTCCTCGTCGGAGGAATGGTGCTTGCGATTTTCATGCCTATTTTCAAGATGATCGGCAAGATGAGCGGCCACTGAGCCGCAGCGGTCGAACCTCCGGTGGGGGCGACCGTGGAGAATTACTCTCATGCTGGCAGTGCGGCAGAGTAAGCGCTTGGAGCACTTTCTGATTCTCCGGCTCGTCATCGCATTGGCCGGGCTGCTTCTTGTGCAGCTTTGGGAGGAAAGTCTTCCGGCCAAGCCCGCAGCTGCATGCTCCATGTTGCTTTACCTGGCGCTGGGCCTGTACCTCTTGGAGTGTATCGGAGCGCTTTTCATTCGCCGCTGGGTGCACAACACTTCCGTTTTCGGCGGGCTGCAAGCCGGTGTGGATCTTCTCGTTGTAGGTTTCATGGTGGCGACCACGGGAGGTGCCGGAAGCTTATTCTGCCCTTTGTTTTTCGCCACGGTACTTGCAGCGAGTACAGTTTTCGATATCCGCGGATCCCTTATGTGTTCAAGCGCAGCAACGGTTGTGCTCGCGGTTACGAGCTTAATCCAACCCGTGTTGGGAAACACAGGAGTTCTTTACGAGCCGAATAATTGGCGGCTCGCCTCCACGTTGCTCACCTATGGACTGGCCCTACACGGGGTTTCACTCTTAAGCGCCCGGCTTGTAGGAAGCCTCGCCGAGGCGACGAACTTAACGCGCGATATTGTGGAAACCATGGGGGAAGGGCTGATAGCGGTGGATAAGGCGGGAAAAATCCTCATATTCAACAACGAAGCGCGGCGCCTCCTCGGTACGGAAAGCAACTACGGGCTCGACGGGAAAGCGATCGAGCAGGTTCTTCCGCCTCAAGCACGCAGTGCGATCTGCGATGCCGTTCTCCGGGACGGCAAGCGCCTTGTAAGAACGACTTTGGAAAGGCCGGACGGCACCTCGGTCCCGGTTGAGATAAAGGCCAGCGATTTGAGGGGTCGGAACGGCGAAGTACGCGGTACTGTGGTCCTCCTTACCGACCTGACCCTTCACAGGCGTGTTGACGCAGCGGTCAAGCGAATAGCAAAGCTGGAGGAACTCACCGAGCTTGCGCGCAGTATCGCCCATGAGGTGCGCAATCCCCTTGCTTCAATGTGTGGTTGCGCCGAGGAGATCGCGCGCGAACCCGGCCTGCGCGGAGAGACCAAACGCCTGGCCGAAATCCTTGTACGAGAGGCCAGGCGGATCGATGGCATTGTCGACGAATTCCTTGCATTCGCGCGCATTCGCGCTGTAAACGCCGGGCCTGTGAACGTAGCGGAGCTACTTAACAACATCGCCCTGCTTCTCCGCGTTCGGACGCGTAGATCAGACCAGCGGATCGAAACGGCGCCGCTCACTGAAGCGCTGACCGTTGCCGGTGATTACGATCTTCTGATGCAGCTTTTCCTGAACATTGGGATCAACGCACTTGAAGCCTTTGACGAGGGACCCGGCGTTGTGAGGCTCGAGGCGGAACCCGGCGATCCGCCCTTTCCGCCCGATATGACAAGAGACGAGCGTCATGAAAAAGGAGTGTGCATCAAGGTAAGCGACAACGGCCCCGGAATCCCTGAAGAAGATCTCCGTAAGATTTTCAATCCGTTCTACTCGGGTAAGGCCCGCGGCACGGGTTTGGGCCTGACGATAGCGCACCGCATTGTGCAGGCTCACGGCGGGGCCGTCCATGTTGAAAGCACTCCGGGTGCAGGAACCACTTTTACGGTGTGGTTGCCCGAGTGGAAACAGACAGGCGGTGAGCGGACTGGCCAGGAGGCCGTATGTCAAAGCCTGTAAAGGTCCTGGTTGTAGACGACGAAGAGGGCATGCGGGACATGCTCCGGATCGTCCTTGAAAAACGCGGCTTTCAGGTGCGGACCGCGGAAAGGGGGGATGAGGCTCTGTCGCTTGCCGAATCCGACGATTTTTCTCTTATCATCCAGGATATCCGCATGCCCGGTATGGACGGCTTGGCGTTGCTTGAAGCATTGAAGAAGCGCCGTCCCCAGACTCCGGTTCTCATTATGACCGCGTACTCCACCTGGGAGACGGCCCAAGAGGCGGTGCGGCTCGGAGCCGATGACTACATACGGAAGCCGTTTCGGACCGATGAAATTCTGACCACCATACAGCATCTCCTGGAGCAAAGCCGGCTGCGGGCGGAAGGACTCGCCGATACACTTGCGGCCAAAGGAGGTCTGGTGATCGGCGGGAATAAGAAAATCAGGGAGATATTCGAGCTTATCAAACAAATCGCGCCCACCGATTCGACCGTCTTGATTCAGGGCCCGAGCGGAACGGGCAAAGAACTTGTAGCGCGCATTATTCACTGCCTCTCACGAAGAGCGGCGCGCCCGTTCATTCCGGTCAACTGCGGGGCTTTCCCGGAGACGCTCCTTGAGAGCGAGCTTTTCGGCTACCGCAAAGGCGCTTTCACAGGGGCTATAGAGGATAAGAAAGGCCTGCTTGTCTTGGCGAACGAAGGCACGTTGTTTCTGGACGAAATCGCCGAGATGACTCCTAAGACGCAGGTCAAGCTGCTTCGGGTGCTTGAGGAGAGGCGGGTACTTCCGCTTGGAGGAACCCGCGAAGTCCCGTTTACGGCTCGGGTGATTGCAGCAACAAACCGTTGCATGGAGGAGGAAGTCGCCCGAGGCACTTTCAGAAAAGATCTTTACTACAGGCTGAACGTGATCCCGATATACCTGCCGCCTCTTCGGGAGCGGAAAGAAGATATCCCGCTTCTCACCGGGCACTTTATTTCAAAGTACGCGCGCCGAATGGGAAAGGATGTGCGCGGCCTGAGCCCGGAAGCGCGAAGAGCGCTCCTTAACTATGACTGGCCGGGGAATGTAAGAGAGC
>CAZGYL010000071.1:7415-12986 GCA_964529985.1 uncultured Planctomycetia bacterium
GTGATCCAGCGGTATGTCGCTCTGGCAACAGGCCCCATAATCGAGCGGATCGACCTCCCGCCGTCTTCAGAACCCGCCGCAAAGGAAATTGAAGGCGACGGGGAAATCCACCTGCCCGAAGAAGGGGTCGATTTGGATGCCCTCGTCGAAGCTTACGAAAGGCGGTACGTGGAGGCGGCGCTGCAGCGTACCGGCTGGAACATGGCCAAAGCAGCAAAACTTCTGGGGCTCACGTACCGTTCGATGCGCTATAAGGTGAAGAAGCTTCGCCTGAACCCGCGAGCGCCTGTCGCTGCAGAATCATGACCGCGAGGGCCTCCACCGCACGCGGACGGCCGCAACAGGTTCGGCGAACGGACCTGTTCCCGCGCGCGCGACAGGCTCCCAAATCGATTTCGCACCTGCCAGCTCACGGAGGTGCTTTCGATAACTCCAAGGCAGTTCGGCTATAACTGCGCGCACGGTTCCCGCCATGCGCGGGGCCAGGTAAGAGCTGCGAAGCGCGTTTTTTACGACACTAAGAGGTGCGAACGAAAGAAGTAGGTAAAGTACGACTCCGCACACAGCGTAGCTCTTCAGAAGAGCGAGCGCGCCGCCCGCCAGGCTGTCCAGGTGCTCAATGGGCTTGTCCTTGATCGCACGCCGCAGCAACGAAGCTGCCAGAAGACCACCCAACACGCACCCGGCGAAAAGCCCCACATAGGCTGCGGCCGACGCTGCTTCCGGCCCCAGGCGCTGCGCCACCCGGCGCAAAGCCTCGGTTGAACTGAGAGCCTCGTGGTGTCGGTTGGCTACGGCAATGCCGAGCACTACGCTGCCCAGGGCGGCCACCTGGCGCAGGAAACCGCGCTGAAAGCCGTACTGCACGGCGAATGCGAAGATGCCAAGAAGGAGAAGATCCACCCCGTTCACGACCGGCTCCTCTGCTGTTTCCCCGGCCCTCCATACACCCTTCCCAGGGCCGGCTGTTCCCATAAAATTATGGCATAAGGTTACCGGATCGTCCAACAAAGCACCTGGGGGGCGGGAATGCCCTTCTAACTTCGGTTGCGCCACGCAGTTGCAGGGAGACGGCAATGGCAAGCAAGGAGAATTCGGGCGGACTCAGGCGGGTTCGCGTTCGGATAACAGGGCTTGTGCAAGGCGTGTTTTTCCGGGCGGAAACAAGGAGGCAGACCCGGCTTATCGGGGATCTGAACGGCTTCGTGCGGAATCTGCCGGACGGCAGCGTGGAAGTTGTAGCTGAGGGCCCTTCCGAAGCTGTGGAAAAACTTATCGACTGGTGCCGCAAAGGGCCGCCCCTGGCGCGGGTGCGCTCGGTGGAGGTAAGTGAGGAAAAACCTACGGGAGAAAAGTCGGGTTTCCGAGTCGCGTACTGAAGCCCTGAATTTAAAGCTTGCCCGAGCAGCCCGTGCCGCTATAATTAAAAATACATTGGCTTCAACGAAAGCATCGGGGCATTGAATGAAGAAGCCGATTGCAACGACAGAGCCTCTTCAACTGGTTTTGGTTTTTCAATTCTACGCGTCCGTATTCGCCGTTCTCATAATTTCGATTATCCATCGAGCTCTTCGCGACGAATGGAGTGAACGCGTTCGCTATTGGCTTTCCACACGGAATCTGATTCGTAAAGGGCTGACCTACGTCGTGCTCGGTATCGACTTGCTCGGGGTGTACGTTGTCTTGCTGCAGGTCCTCATATTCGCGGTAATCTGGCTCCGCCGATCAAAGCCCCTTTCAACGACGATCTCCGTTCACCCTTACTATCGAATCGCCGTTGCGGCTTCACTCGGCCTCACGCTCCTATTGGTGGTCGCAGGTATTTGGAGTCTTTTCTTGTGCTTTGCGCCGGTTGTAATATTATGAGGGTTAATAAGACGGTCGGTAAAATTATTATGGCTGATAAGCGGCACGGGGATGCGTTTACGAGTAAGTTTTCGTCAGCGGGCGAGGCTTGAGGCCTCAAAAACAGGTCCATCACTACAGACGGTCAAGTAACCGCCGCTCGAGGCCCTAACCACACAGCCGCGGCACACACCGAAACCGCATGCCATGTGAGTCTCAAGAGACAAATAGCAGCGAACCCCTTTCCGGAGGGCGAAGCGCCGCAGGCTTTCCATAAGGCCCCCGGGGCCGCATGCGCATATAACCGAAGCACGATCCTCCGAAGCGCTGTAACAGTCAAGTACGGTTCCGTGGTAGCCCAGACTGCCGTCTTCAGTAGCAAAAGTCAGATCGGGGAAGCGTTCCTGGAGAACTTCAGGTTCGGGCATGAGGCGCTTGCTCTTGGCTCCCACAAAAAGGCGAAGCGAAAGATCCGCTTTGTGTGCCAATACCTGAGCAAGAAAAAGAAGCGGCGCTACCCCGCATGCACCTGCAATAAGATCAACCGATCCGGCGTCGGCCAGTTCTTCGACAGGGAAACCCTTGCCGAGAGGTCCGAGCACCGACAGACTCTCCCCTTCCCGTACTTCCGCCAAAACACGGCTTCCACGGCCCCGCGCTTGGACAAGCAGTTCTAAAGTGCCGGCTTTCTCGTTTACCCACGAGATGCTGTAAGGCCGTCTTAGAAAAGGGTCGAAGCCTGCGCCCGGGACCATAACGTTGATAAACTGCCCGGGCGTCGCTTCGCTGAGAAAATCCGCAAGAAGTTCCAAGACTACAAGATTCTCACCTGCAGAACGCCGGGCGGTGACCTTGCATTCTCTTTCCTTCACGGTTTCCTCTTCTCTAACGGGGAGGTGCTTTCTCTTTGCGCTCGCTGAAAGCTCCGGGAAGGTGGCGGATGATATCACCCGCAAGAAGGCTTTCCTCGCCAAGCTCAGCGCATGCGAGATCCCCGGCACGGCCGTGGAGCCAGACCCCCAGGCAGGCCGCATCAAAAGGAGCGAGCCCCTGAGCCAAGAGCCCGCCTATAAGGCCGCTGAGCACGTCGCCTGCGCCTCCCGTAGCCATACCGGGGTTTCCGGTCTCGTTCACGTATAGACGGTCGGACTGCGCAACTATAGTGCGGTGACCTTTGAGTACCAGCACGCCTTCGTGGTCGGCTGCAAAAGATACGGCCAGTTTTTCACGGTCGGCCTGCACCTGGCGCGATGTTTTCCCGATTATGCGGCCGAATTCTCCGGGGTGCGGTGTAAGCACCATGTTATCGCGCGCTTTATAGCCATCTGCAAGAACATTCAAAGCATCGGCGTCCACCACAACGGGTGCTGCAGCTGCATCAAGCAAAGACTGTACAAAACGTTTCGTGGTTTCGTGCCGGCCGAGGCCCGGGCCTATAACAAGGGCGCTGTACCTGTCCAAAGCCGCCTTGAGAACTCGAATCGCTTCTTGCCCCAAACACCCTTCCCGGTCGATAGGAAGCGGCCATGTCATGGCTTCTGTGAGCTTCACTTCCAAAATCGCGTTTACGTGTCCGGGACAGGCGCACGTAACCAGACCTGCTCCCGCGCGCAGCGCAGCTTCTGAAGCAAGCGCTGCAGCTCCCGTCATACCAAGCGATCCGCCGACAACAAGCACATGGCCGTAGGTACCTTTATGAGTGTCGGGTTTGCGCCGGGGCAGGAAAGGAAGCTCGGCAATCCTTTCAGTCACTTTTGTTTTCCTCCTCCGCCGCAGGCTCGCAGGCCGGGGGCTTGGGGCCACCTGCAGCGGCCCGGTTGATGAGAGAAGCCACGTAGCCGGCTCCGAAGCCGTTATCGATATTGACCACGGCGACTCCGGCTGCACAGCTGTTGAGCATGGTAAGCAGCGCCGCAAGTCCTTTGAAACTCGCGCCGTAGCCGACGCTTGTAGGAACCGCGATTACAGGCACCGAGGACATTCCTCCGACCACGCTTGCAAGCGCTCCTTCCATACCGGCGGCGACAACAATCACATTTGCACGGCGAAGCTCTTCTGCATGAGCCAAAAGTCGGTGCAGCCCGGCCACTCCGACATCGTAGAACGTCTTGACACAACTGCCTGTGATCTCGCAGGTGACCCGAGCCTCTTCAGCAACGGGAATATCCAAGGTGCCGGCACACACGACCGCCACGAGGCCTATTTTCGGAAGTCGGGCGCGGTCAACATACACAGCACGTGCAGCCTGTACGTAAACGGCATCCGGAGCGACTTGTTTTATCGCTTCATAGGCGGCTGTGTCGGCCCGGGTTGCAAGCAAGCGCTCACTTCCTTGGAGGATCTCTGCGGCAATGCCGGCGATATGCTTGGGATCCTTTCCCTCGCAAAAAATGACTTCCGGGAAACCGCACCTCAGCTCCCGGTGCTTGTCGACACGCGCGAACGGAGTAGGGACGAAAGGAAGAAGCGCGAGCTTCCGGAGAGCTTCCTCAACGCTTAACTTTCCCTTTTGCACGTCCAGAAGCAGCTCTTTAAGACGTTCCGGGTTCACCGTCTTCCTCCGGCGGCAAGGTCAGAGTTCGGGTCTGCATCAATATCCAAGTCGCATGCAGCCGACACTCCCCAGGTTTTGTAAGCCAAAGATCCGACGGCCGCGACCATGGCGGCGTTGTCGGTGCAGAGCTCGGGCGGGGCCAAAAACAGCGGTATCCCGCGGCGTTGCGCAAGATCGTTCAGCTTGCTGCGCAAACGTGCGTTGGCCGCAACACCACCGCCTACAGCCAAGCTCCGGTAGCCTGTTTTTTTCAACGCACGCTCGCATTTCGCAACAAGCGTGTCCACCACAGCTTCCTGAAAACTTGCGGCCACATCCGACACAGGCACCACGCGTTTAGGCGGCCTACCCTGTTGGCCTTTCACCAGGTAGAGCACTGCGGTTTTCAATCCCGAAAAGCTGAAGTCCAGAGAATCCTCACCTAAAAGAGTCCGCGGAAACGCCACGGCCTGTGGGGCCCCGCCTTCTGCAGCACGGCTGACAGCCGGGCCTCCAGGGTACCCCAACCCAAGAATTTGGGCCACCTTGTCAAAGGCCTCACCCGCTGCATCGTCGGTGGTCCCGCCCAAGAACCTTACCTCGAGGAGCGTTTGCACGGAAAGCAAAGTAGTATGTCCCCCCGAAACGACCAGACCTACAGCCGGCAGGGGAGGGTCCGAAACGCCGATAAAGGGCGCGATCACATGCGCGTGCACATGGTCTACAGGCAGAAGGGGTTTGTCCCAGGCAAGCGCACAGGCTTTGGCAGCGGTGAGGCCGACAAGCAGCGATCCGATCAAGCCCGGTCGTACCGTAACCGCTATAGCGTCAAGGTCCGAGGGCGAGACCCCAGCCTGCTGCAGAGCTTCTCGAAGTACGTAAGTTATAACTTCGGTATGAGCGCGGCCGGCGAGCTCGGGCACAACGCCGCCGAAAGGGGCGTGAAGCGAGCTCTGTGAGCGCACCACGTTTGAGAGTATGTGGCAGCCGTCCCGCACGACGGCACAAGCCGTCTCATCGCATGAGGTTTCAAAGCCTAAAACAAGCACCGTTCCAAGCAAAGCGTCCGCTAGTCCTTACCCTGCGGACAACCCTCTGAAGTCGAACCTTCTTCTCAGTTCTCAGCTCGGTGGGCGGCCTCTTCGGAAGTCTGCCTCCGCTGCTTGAGAAGCTCCTCATACCTCTGGGGCGAG
>CAZGYL010000072.1:0-1622 GCA_964529985.1 uncultured Planctomycetia bacterium
TTCTTCCTTTTTGACGAAGGCCCTCCGCCTCCCCCTCCTTACCCGGAGGCCGGGCTGGATCCGACATTGGCTGACGATTTCAGCTGTTGAGTTTCAGTCTCAAAGTTCAAAGCTCAAAGGAGTGCGGTGGAAGCGGGACGGCGCGGCGGTCCGGAAAAAGGCGGTCGCGCGGGGAAGGTTGACGTCATGATGCACAGCATTTCAGCAGCGCTGCTTGTTGCTCTTGCAGCCCTGGTGGAAGCAGCGCCCACTGATTCAACGGCTGTTCTGCGTTTCGGGACGGTTGAGATCGACCCGGGGCAAGAAGCCCGACTGCCGCTTTACGTCCGGTCCCCGGCTGCTGTGCATGGTCTTTCGCTGAGCTTCTTCTACGACGCCAGACAGCTTGAATTGAGCGGATTTCGCGTAAATCCCGAAGTGCTTTCTCCTCAGAGTGTAAAGTACGCGGCCGTTTGGGACCATCCTGAAGAAAACTACGCGGTTTTGGGGGTGCTTTTTATCTGGGATAAGCCGTGTGCGGACTGCGGTCTTCCTCCCACGCCGGATGGCCAGGAGGTCCTTGCAGGGTACCTGGTTTTCAAGAGCACGCTTGCAACCCAACCGGCGGTATACGAAATTCAACCACAAAACGATCTTGGAAATCCTCCGGTAGCAAACACGTTCTCGGTGGAAGGCGGCCGCAGTATTCTACCTTCGCTGGAGTCAGGAAGCGTCGTGGTTCGGAACCACAACGTGCTCCGGCTGGGCTCCACAACGGTTGAACCCGGGCAAAGCGCAGAGCTTGTGCTTCAGGTCGATCACCTGCAGCCGCTCGGCGGGTTACAGATTTCTTTGCGTTACGATACCTCGCTCGTCCACCTTAGAGCCGATTCTCCCGAAAGCGACGATATCTGCGCCCGCTCGATTACACCCTGCGGTGCGGCTGCAATGGCACCGTACCTTTCGGGCGGCATTGAAAAATTCATTCTTAACGTCAACGAATCTTTGCCTGATGACACCGGGTGGGCCGTCGCAGGGCTTGTTTTCGACTACCTTCCCCCTTTCGAAGACCAGTTGCTGCCGCCCGGAGAAGGTCAGGAGGTGCTGATCTGCCGTTTCGAGGTCCGCAGCGATGTTCCCCCCGGAACCGACGTGCCTGTGACGTTCACAAACGAGCTGGGCGATCCACCCGTAGGGAATAAGGTACTGCTCCCTCTTAGAGGAAATGACGGCAGGGTAACGGAACTGGTAAGTATCGTTCCGATTCTTCAGGACGGAGTGATCCGCGTGCGTTATGAGCCGCGGAAGTTCCGGCGCGGTTTTGTAAACGCAGACGGGAGGGTGAATATCGGGGATGTGCTCGCGGTGCTCGGATTCCTGTTTGTGCATGAAGAAGAGCCCGCCTGCCTGAAGGCGGCCGACATAAACGATGATGGGCGCGTGAATGTAGGGGATGCGATTTACCTGCTGGGCTACCTTTTTACTCCGGGTTTCGACCAGCCCCCGCCGCCATTCTTTGACTGCGGTCTGGATCCCACTCCGGATGGCCTTTCGTGCCGCGATTGGACCCCCGGCTGCCCATAATCTTTAAGGAATGCGCGAGCAAAGAAGACGCCAGAAGGGCTATCCCGCCGATCGGTTAG
>CAZGYL010000072.1:1722-12966 GCA_964529985.1 uncultured Planctomycetia bacterium
GCCAACAAACGCTGAAAACCCAATGTGCGCACATTAGGAGTTCGTCTTCTGGCGTGTTTTTTGGGAGCAAGCATTCCGCACCCAATAGATGTCACCCTTGCGCGAGCAAAGAAGACGCCAGAAGGGCTATCCCGCCGATCGGTTGAGAAGCTGGGGTCGCAGTCATTAGCCGGCTGAGTACATCACTGTGGCGCTTGGGGCCTTTGTGCGTTTACTGCATCAGTGTGGCGACCGCCGGCGGCCGGAGGCCTCGTCGTTGCGCACTCTGCAAAAGGCAAAGCCGTATTGAAGCGGGGCGTTAAGAGGCGGAACGCTTCAGGAACGAACCGGGATCGTTCAGGAAAAGCTTGTAGGTTTCAAGGTCCCGCAGAATGAGAAGGCCGGGCGGTACCTCGCCGTCTTCCTGCGGGGAAGGATCAGCGAGCGGAAGCACCCAAACAGGGTGCATTCCGAAACGTGCAGCTCCGAGGACGTCGGCTTCGTAGCTGTCGCCTACAAAAGCGATCCGCTCGGGCGGTTCCCCCAAAGCGCGCACCGCCGCCTCAAAGGCACGCCTGTGCGGCTTGGCATAACCTATTCGGCGCGAAACAAGACAAAGATCAAGGTGGTTGAGCACACCGTCCCTTTGCAACACCCGCACGATAGGTTCCGTCAAAAGATAATTGGAAAGGACTCCCAAGCGGTATCTGCCACTAAGCCCGGCCAAAGCCCGGGAGATCCACTGCGGAACGGAGACCCGATCCACGAAGCTGCGCACAAGCGCTTTGCGAGCTCTGTTTATCAGGCGCGGATCAGCAGGGAGACCCGCCCTGCGAAGAACTCTCCGCATGCGTGCTGCAAAATGATGTTCTTTGCCTGAGCGGGCCGACGCTGCGAAGTCTTCCTCCCGAGCCTCCTGCCACAACCTGAAAAACTTTTCAGCCGGCAAACCGCTTTCCCGACTCAAAAAGGCGGCCAAATCCCGCGCGGTACCCTCAGCATGCGCCGCATTGAACGGCGCGAGCGTATTGCCGAAGTCAAAAAGAAGGGTTCCGATATCGCTCATTGCCTGGACCTGTAACAGACCTCAAATACCGCGGCAAGCGAAGGTACCGCAACCACTCCGCTTGAGCAAGCCGATACAGAGGAAAGGGAAACAGAAGTTTTCGATAGGCCCACGAACGCCCGCCAGGGCGGAGCGGGGAACCCGTCGAATGCACGAGGCCAAACCGGGGACATTGATCCGTGGAAGGCACAGCACTTAACCGGCTCACCGAGCGTGCGCACCTATCGCTGAGCGAGGATGAACTTGAGGCACAGCTTTCGGTGCCCGACCCGGAAGGCCTTCAAGAACTAAGCGCGGAAGAACTTGAGGATTTCCTCAGACTCCACGGCGTGGTGGAAGGGATCGTACGCGAAGCGCTCGTCGAAGCAGCGGCCTCCTTGCGCAAAGGCCGTCCGCTGGATGGGTATGTGGTTGCGCGAGGGAGACCCCCGGTCGCCCCCGACGGCACGCGGGTCGAATTCCGTTTCGACACCGAAAGGCTTACCGGCGCCCTCCTTGCCGACGGCAGAGTCGATTACCGCGAAAGAAGTTCCATTGTCCAAGTTCGAGCCGGCGACGTGCTCTGCGAGCTTCAATCGGAAAAACCCGGCTCGGACGGCGTCACGGTAACGGGAAAACGGCTTAAAGCCCTTCCGGCAAAACACGTCAAGGGGCCAAAGCCCGGCAGGAACGTACGCTTCGACCCTGAGCGGGGCGTTTACCAAGCCACCGTCTCTGGAGCCGTATTCCTTCGCGACAACGTCCTTTCGGTCAGAACCGAGGTTACGATTCCCGGCGACGTGGATTACGAGATAGGGAACATCCGCTTTGCCGGGAATGTGATCGTACGAGGTACGGTCAAAAGCGGTTTCCTGGTGGAGGCCGAAGGAAACGTCACCATTATCGGCGGTATCGAACCCAAAGCACGCGTGGTTGCAGCGGGTGATGTGGTGGTACAGGGAGTGTGCCGAGGCGCCGGAAAAGAAGGGCCGGTTACCGTGCGCAGCGGACGTACCGTTACGCTGGGAGTCGTTCAAGACGCTGTGATTGTGGCTGAAGGTGACATCCTACTGCGGAAGCCCGTTGTGGGAAGCACCATTCAAGCCGGGGGCATGGTGAAAGCCCTTGAGCCTGAAGCCATTATCAGGGCGAGTTACGTTGAAGGGGTCCGGGGGCTTCACCTGCAGACCGTGGGCTCTCCAACAGCGCAACCTTGCCATTTGGTGGCCGGTATAACCGCCAGGGTGGCTGATCGTATCGAAGCCGTGGAGCGCGAGATACAACAGCTCACCGACAAGTTGAACGCTGTGTGCGAAGCTTTTTACAAGCGTTACGAAAAACTGCTCCTTTCCAGCAGGCTTGATGACGAAGAACGCAATGAGCTTGAGGAAGCGAAAGCGCAGGCCAATGACAAACAGCGCAAACTTGACGAAAAGGTCCAGGCTCTGCGGCATGAACGCCGTGTTTTGCAAAAGGAACTGAAACAGGACCCTGTAGCTGCTTGCATTGTGGAAGGAACGCTCTTTCCGGTGGCGTTCGTACGCTTGCATGACAACAAGTTCGTTCTGAGGGGCGAAGTACGGCGCAACGTCGTCCTCTACCGGCTCAACGGCCAGGTGGTTTGTCACGACAAGGAACAGTACGAGAGGCACCGGCGCGAAGCTGAGGCGGATCCTGAGGGGCTCTCAAGCAAACTGAAACAGGGGAAATTGAACGAGGCTGAGCTCGTAGCTGGCCTTGAGCGCTACAACGCTACGCTGGATACCGCACGCCTTAAGACCGCTCTTGCGGTGGGCCTCAAAGCCGTCAAGAACAAACGTTATCAAAACGCCGCTACTTGGACTCAAATCGCTTGGTCAATGGCGTTGCTTGCGCGGCGGGTTCCGGGAGGCCCACACCGGGAAAAGCTCCTCTCTGAAGCCCTGCAGGCGGCTCAGTCTGCACGCGCGCTTCGCAGCATGGGGCCGGGCGCCTATGCGGCGTTCGGACTGGTGGCCTCTGAGCGGGGAGACACTGAAGGAGCAATAGCGGCGTTTCGCGAAGCGGTCAAACTCGCCCGAAGCGGAGGCCGCCGCAGGTCACTTTCAGAGCGCGACGATGCCGTGTTTGTCCTGTACGCTTACTTTCTGCACCGTGCAGCAGGCAGACTGTTGAGAGAAAACCGTGCCCACCGCGCTCAGAAACTCCGGGAAGAAGGGCGGGATGCAGCAGCCGAGTACTTGAGACGACACCCGAAGGGACCGTGGGCGAATCTTGCCCGCTCGCTTGCCGAAGGGCCGGATCAGCAAGGTGTGGAATCCACCTGAGCGAAGATGCGGTCAAGGTGCGTAACTGTAAAGATTTCCTTTACCTCCGGGCTCATGCACCGCACCAGAAGTTCGCCTCCCAGCTGGCGCACTTTACGAAGCAAGGAGACAAGCGCTCCGAGCCCCGGGCTTGCCACGTAAGAAACCCGCCCCAGATCGAGCTCCATGCACCTCGGCTTTTGCTCCAAGACCTGAAGGACTTCCTCACTGAATTGCCCGGCCGTCTCAGCAGTCATTTCCCCGGCTACCACAATTTCGTAACGCCCCTCGCCCTTCTCCTGCACGCTCACGCGAAGATCCGCCATTGCTTGACCTCCTGAAAGCCCCCTACCCGGGCCTACGGTTCGCTGACGGACATATACCTATTCCCGAGAAGCTTAAGGCTGTATCACAGCGCACGCAACCGAATGGAATGTTTCCGGCCCTTCGGACTTTACGGGGTTCAAAGCACAGGCCTCCAGCGCGCCGCAACAGCGAGCGCCGCGCGCGCACCGTCCAGAGCGGAGCTCACAATACCGCTTGCGTAACCGGAGCCTTCGCCGCAAGGATAAAGCCCGGAAATACCCAGAGCTTCGCCTTCCCGGGTACGGACTATGCGAAGAGGAGCCGAGACGCGAGATTCGGGACCCAAGAGCAAAGCCTCGGAGCCGGCGAACCCGGGTGAAAGTCGATCAAAGAGCACCAACGCCTCCCTGAGTCTTCGAGCTGCTTCAGGAGGAAGCAGCCGGCGGAGATCGAAAGAAACAACTCCGAGCCTGTAGGAGGTCGCCGGAAGCTTTTCCGAGATCTTTCCCGCAAGAAAATCACAAGCACGCTGGGCCGGTGCCTTATAAGCTCCGCCCCCGGCCTCAAACGCCGCTCCCTCCAGACGTTCCCGAAAAGCAAGCGGATCTGCGCCGAGGCTGCTAGGATCAAGCGTTGTTATAAGAGCGCTGTTTCCAAACGGAGAATCCCGCCGGTACCTACTCATTCCGTTTGTTCCCAAAAGCCCATGCTTTGCTGCAAGCGGGACGACTTGTCCGCCGGGACACATGCAGAACGTGGTTACTCCGGCCGAACGGCAGGTCAAGCGGTAGGAAGCCGCAGGCAAGCGCGGGTGTCCTGCGGCCTTTCCAAAACGCCATTTGTCAATCCATTCCTGCCGGTGCTCTATTCTCAGGCCGACCTGATAGGGAAGGGCTTCAAGCGATGCTCCCGCTTCCTTGAGGAGCTCGTAAACCCTGCGGTTATGCTGCCCGCAGGCGAGCACAAGGACTCCGAACTCCTCCCAACTCTCACCAAACCGAGCCGCCCGGAGCACTCCTCCTTCAACCCTAAGTGCGGTTAAGGGCCTGCAGAAATGGAACTGCACGCCGAGCGAAACAAGAAGTTCTCGAAGACGCAAAACTACAAGCCTCAGGCGATCGGTTCCTATATGAGGCTCAGCGTCGGTGAGAATCTCCGGCGGAGCGCCGCACCTGACAAGCAGTCGCCTGAAAGCGGTCTCCCCCCCGCGGTGCACGCGCGTAAAAAGCTTGCCGTCGGAAAACGTTCCCGCCCCTCCTTCGCCGCATACAAGAGAGCCATCTTCATTGAGCTTCCCGCATTCATAGAAAAGCCGTACGGCTCTGACGCGCTCAGGAAGCGGAAGCCCTTTCTCGAAGACATGCGGCTTGAAGCCCGCACGGGCCAAAGTATACGCGGCATACAGCCCGGCAGGGCCCGTTCCGACCACCGCGACCCCTTCTTCCGGAAGCGGCTTTGAGCCTCTGGGAGGCGGCACCTCCCCCTCCTCTTCCCGGAAACTCGTAATATCCCCACGAAGTTTATCTCGAACCCTTTCCTCGTCTTCGCAGGCGAAGGCAACCTGATAAACGAAGCGGACGGGTCTTCCCCTTCGGGCGTCGAGGCTGCGCCGGGCGATCCGGATCCATTTGACCTCACAGCCCGCCGCACGCAGCCGGCGCCTCAGTGAATCCAGAAAAGCTTCCTCGCTCTGATCGAGATCGCAGCGCAGGTTCCGCCAAAGGAGGGCCACAATACTCCGGTAAGCTCAAACCTCAGGCTGCCGGGACTCGGGTCGAACGAGTTTCGTGGGGCAGCGGGCTTCAACGCTTTGAGAACTGGAAGCCGCGGCGCGCTCCGCGACGCCCGTATTTCTTGCGCTCCTTTACACGCGCATCGCGCGTCAAGAACTTGCCCTCTCGGAGCTGGCTTTCGTACTCCTCACTGAAGGCCGCAAGAGCACGGGCGATCCCCAAACGAATCGCACCGGCCTGACCGGTTTTCCCACCGCCTCGTACGTTGACGAAAATATCGAAACTCTTCTCGCTTCTTACCGCCTGAAGCGGTTCCATAATGGTGCGGATATACCTCTCAACAGGAAAGTACTGGCGCGCCTCCTGCTTGTTGACGAAAATGCGTCCCGTGCCCTCGCAAAGCCGCACTCTTGCAACGGCACTCTTGCGCCGTCCGGTTCCCCAGTAGTACGTGGTCATCGCTCACCTCACGAACGGGCTCGACACGCCGGAAATTCCAACTTCTCCGGCTGCTGGGCGGCGTGGGGGTGGTCCGGCCCTTTGTAAATCTTAAGCTTCCGGATCATACGCCGGCCCAGCGTGGTCTTGGGGAGCATGCGCCGCACAGCCAGGAAAAGAATCCTCTCCGGCCTGCGGGCCAGGAGGTCGCGCATGGACTCGGACCTCAGGCTCCCCATGTACCCTGAATCCCGCCAATAAAGTTTATCCGTCAGCTTCTTCCCTGTAACCGCGATCTTCTCGCAGTTGGTAACAACGACGTAGTCGCCGCAGTCCACATGGGGCGTGTACTCGGGCTTATGCTTTCCCATGAGAATGCGCGCGATCTGGACCGCGAGCCTTCCCAGGACCATGCCCTCGGCGTCCACATGGTACCAGCGGCGTTTAACCTCTTCTTTCTTAAGCATGTAGGTCTTCATAGGCACCACCGCAAGCTCGGGAAAAGGACCGATAGTAGCCCTGAGGGGCCGTCCTGTCAAGACAAAAGCTCGGTCCGAGGCCTTCTTATTTAGTTCGGCTTCAGCGCGCCGATTCCGAATCCTCAGCTCCCGAAGCCCCGCCCCGGACGGCTTTGAGGCGGCACACAGAAGCAAGGAGCGCGGCGGCCGCGCATGCCGCAGTCTCCGTACGAAGCACTGTTTCCCCCAGGGCGGCCGGCTTGAAGCCGGCTTCAAGCAATCTTTCAAGCTCCGCTTCCGTGAGGCCTCCTTCCGGCCCTATTACGATCGCAAAGGGCGGCTCGGCCTGAAGCGCCGCCTGGAGAAGCTCAAGCGGGGCACCCGGCTGTGCTGCAAGAAGGCAACGAGCCCTTCCAAGGCCCTGGAACCTGGAGGCGAAAAGCCTCAAGTCTACAGGGTTCTCAAGCACGGGAAGCAGCACGTTGCCCGATTGCTTCGCAGCCTCGCGGGCCACCCTGAGGCACCTTTCGCGCTTGAGCTTCAGGCCGGGAACGCACCTTTCGGTCACAAGTGGAACGATTCTCTCGATTCCGATTTCAACAGCCTGCCGCACGACGTCCTCAAACCCCCGCTTGATGAGCGCAACGGCCAAAGTCACGGGAAGAGCCCGCGGAGCGGCCGCCTCGCAGGTAAAAACCCGCACCGATACCCGCTGCTTGGTCACCGAGCATACCAAGGCAGGCGCCTTACCGCCCGCCCCGTCAAGCAGAACAATCGAAGCGCCGGGTTTGAGGCGCAAAACATCCCTTACGTGGTGGGCCTCCTCCGGGGAGAGCTCCACCTCTGAGCCCGGAGGGGGCAGCTTACTTACGCTTACCCGAATCTCCCGCACCGCTGTCTCCTGAGACGGATCCGGTCCTTTTGGGTTTCGACTCGGTCGTTCGCAGCAACTTGAGTTTCCGCTCCACCTCTTTTCGTTTCTTCGCACCCGGAGGAGCGCTTTTGAGAAAAGTTTCATAAGCGGCTTGTGCGCTCCGGGCGTTTCCAAGCTCAGCGCATATGTCCCCGCGCCGCAAGTGAATCTCAGGAGGAACGCTTCCTGCTTCGGCCGCAAGATCGTACCACTTCAAAGCTTCTTCCTTAGCGCCCTCCCGATAATACAGGTCGCCTATCGCAAGCGCTGCTTCTATCTTCGTAAGTCCGTCAGGCGCTTTCTGATACATCTTGCGATAAACGACAAGGGCTTCCTGAAAATCCTTCAGCTTCTCAGCAAGAAGAGACCCCAGGTCCTTCAGGAAGCGCGTATCGCCGGGCTTCTTGCGCAAAGCTCTACGCAAAACAGATACCGCCTCATAGTACTTTCCCTCAGCCCGCAGAGCGCGCGCCAAGTACCTCAGCGCTACAAGCTCCCTTTCTGAGTTTCCTTCGCTTCGGGCGGCCAAATACGCCTCGCGGAACGAATCGACCGCTTCACCCGTATTACCGGCTTCGAGGTTCGCCCGGCCCAGGCGCAGGAGTTTCGAAGAGTCCAACCGCGATTCTTTTCTTTCAACTCGTGAAAGAGCGCGCTGTACGGCGATTTGTTTCTCGTAGGCCCGTATAAGAGGAGTCGGGCCCCACTTCTCCTTAAGTCGCGCGAGCTCCTTTGAGGCTTGTTCCCATCTCCCTTCCTTGATCGCAAGATCGACCAAGCTTATTCGGGCCGGCAGGAATGAAGGGTCCTCCTCAACGATTTCCTGAAGCAGCCATTTCGCCTCATTGCGCTTGCCCAGGCGATCAAAGATCTGCGCGCGGGCGTACTGAATGGTTTTCCGATCGGTCCCTGCGGCATGCGGGAGCAATTCATCGTACAGCGCAAGCGCGTCCTCCCACCGCCCTATCTTGAGCAAGAGCTCTGCAAGCGCCGCCTTATAAGCGCAGGCCGCCTTCTCGTCGCCCGATTCCTGAGCTGCAAGCAGAATCTGCGTTTTGCCTGTTGTGATCCTTCCCCGTGCGATCTGGATCATTCCCAGCCAAAAGCGTGCATCGACTGCATGCGGAGAGCCGGGCAGCAGAGAAAGAACGGCTCGGAAGTGCTCGAACGCCTGATCGTACTGCTGGAGCTTGAAGTAAACCGCTGCAAGATTCTTGTGGACAAGGGCATGCCGGGGGCTTGTTGCAATAGGCGTTCCGTCGACATCGCGCTCACTGAGAAGCTGCTTGTAGTCTTCAACCGCAAGGCGATACCACCTTCGTGCTTTCGAAACAATGGTCATTCTGTCGGGATCACCCGGAGGCAGATCCTTGAGCTCGGCGCTCAACCGGTCGCCCAAACTTGCGTAAGCCTGAGCTCGAAAGGCCCTGGCGTGAAGCAGGTAGCCTTTTTCAAGAGGGGTAAGGGGTTTTTTATTCTTGAAGATCCGGAAAACTTCACTGAGATTATCAACCGCCTCTTTATAGGCTTTGCGGCCTACAAGCTGTACCCCTAAGGCGTAACGGGCCCGCGCGCAGTCGGGATTGACAAGAACGGCCTGGCGCCAGAGAGTAAAACCGTCCTTCCAGTCCCTGTTGCGCCGCATCGTCCTGCCGCACAAAGCCAAAAGCACGGCTCCAAGGATAACGGGTCCGCTCTTGCTTCTTGCCAAAGCCCTCAAGAAAGGTGAAAGAACGAGAAGAAGCCCTACAAGCGGCAGGTAAAGGTATCTTTCAGCGAATCTCTCCGGGTGAGGAATGATCTGCATTACAGGACTTAAAGTGACGAAAAATATGCAGATCCCCAAGCCCAGGAGATCTCGATACCTCAGGAAGCGGAATATTCCAAAACCCACCGCTGCAAGTACAAGTACGCAGGCGGGAGCTGTAACCCAAGGCGTTACAAAGTCTTGCGACGGCACAATCGCAGCATACGACCAATCGACCGAGAGATCGACCGGGAAGAAACACAACCACAGATACCGGATTACGGCCCGCGCTTCCGTCATAAGCGCGGTTCCCAATGTGCCGCCCCATGGAGGGGCTCCGCCGCCCGGATTCTTAAGGAGCAACTTAAATGCGACGTAAGCGCATGCTAAAACCCAAAGGGGCGCCGTGCGGATGAAGGACCGCTTCAAACTTCGGCCGCCCTGAAAAAGCTCAATCACAAAAATCGCTGCAGGAAGGGTTACGGCCATCTCTTTTGTAAGAAGGCCCAAGACGTAAAGCGCCGAAACACCGAGAAGACGGAACACACTCCATTCACCGCCTGTGTACAGGACCAAAGCGCCGAGGTAAAACGCAGCAAAAAGAACATCCCGTCTTCCCGAAAGGTAGGTCACCGATTCGGTTTGAACAGGGTGGACGGCCCACAAGAGACTTATAAGCGCCGCAGCCGAAGCGCTTCCAAGAAGCCTGCTCAGAAGGACCCAAAGCACAATACAGTTCACAGCGTGAAGTGCTATATTGTGCAGGTGAAAGACGACTGTAGGGAACCTTGCAGACGAGGCGGCGGGAGCCGAATCCGAAGTGCCTCCGTCAGTGCTCCGGGTCTTTTCAAATGCAGCGGTTCGGGAGGGAAACAGCAGGCGGGTGATATGCCAGTCGATCGCGTAGGAAAGAAATCGCACGGGCCTGTAGTTGGGGCGGACGTCTTCCTTTTCCCACCTGTCGGACAATATGTTGAAAGAGGCGAACACCAGCGGCCAGGAGCGTATCCAGCGGTTGTCACGAATAAGCTTTACGTCATCGAATACAAAGTCGCCCCACGCCCCGTTCAGGTAGATCACTATCACAATACCTGCAAGGGCGAAAGGAATCCACTTCCTCACCGTCCGGTCCTCCCTGCAGGCTTTCCGTGCGGCGTTGTGCAAAAAACAAAGCTTAAGGCGAAAACAGAAGGCCAAACATTCGCAGTACACCTGCTCAGAAAGGCAAAAGGCCTCAAGCGGGGCGGCAGAAGCCCTGCACACCGCATGCCCTCGATCTTCAGTCCTGCCTCGGTCAAAAGCCGCCTCGCGCTTCGGTACCCGAAGTGGTGTAGGTGAGGATCGTCGTAACCACCGAAGGGTTCGAAACCGAAAAGAATCGCCAAGCGATACGCAGCGTTGAATTCGTTGGGAAGTGAGACGACCAGTTTACCGCCTCCAGCCAGTATCTCCTTCAGGCGCAGGAGCAACTGCAGGGGCTCGGCCAAGTGCTCAAGCACCTCAAGCACAAGAACAACATCAAAGGGGCCTTCCGGAAGAGCCGGCCTGGAAAGATCCACCACATGAGCCTCTACACCCAGAGCCGCAGCCTCCCCGACGGCCACCTGTGAGACATCAACAGCAACAACCTTGTAACCCAAGTCAGCAAAGTACCGCGCCGCAACCCCCGGCCCGCAGCCTACATCCAGAAGTTTCCCTGACCGCGTACCGGCCGCCGCAAGGAGCTCTTCGGCCAGACGCGCTCTTTCAAGCGCTCGAGCCTCTCTTGCGCTCCGGCCGCTTTCAAGCCGGCTCCTCCAGTACCTGTCATACTTTTCGGAGATGGTCTCAGAGCGTGCGCTTTCGCCTTTCATATCTCCATATTTCGGCACGGGATATTTCGGCACAGAACCTCTCAGCTATCCTGTTTGAACTCGGGACCTCGGGGGCTCTCGCTATGCAGGCCCGCCGCAGGCGCCGCCAAAAGCCGCGGTCATCGTAAAGGCGGGCAAGGGCCCGTGCGAGCTCAAGCGCGCTCGGCACAGGGCCCAGCAGCAGGCCTTCACGCCCGTGCGAGACCCACTCAGGGATCCCCCCCACCGAGGTCGCAATCACCGGAACCCCCCGTCTCAGGGCTTCAAGAACGCTGAGCGGAGTTCCCTCGGAACGCGACGGCAGCAGGAGCACGTGACTCCGGTCAAGCAGGCCGGCAACCAGTGGGGCGGGGGCGTTGAGAATCAGCTCGCACCCGGCTTCTTCTATTTCCCTGCGCAAGGGCCCAGAGCCCACAAAGATAAAGCGGATCTTCCGGGTGACACCCAAAAGCCTCTTGGCTGTAAGAATGGTCCGAATCCCCTTTGC
>CAZGYL010000073.1:0-12805 GCA_964529985.1 uncultured Planctomycetia bacterium
GGAGATCGAACAAGCGGTCAGTTCGCTGCTTAAGGAGAGCTCCGCTTCAGGGGGAAAAGGCCGGCAAAAGTGAGATCAATCGAAAGCGGAGACCGCTTGCGCCTTTGAGCGGCCGGCCTTCGCCCCATTCTCTTCTCTCTGAGGTGTCCGGGTGGCTCTCGAAGATTTAGAGCTCATTATCTTTGATGGGGCGTGTGGTACAACGCTCCAATCGCTTGAGATTCCCCGTTCCGCATGGGACGGTTACGAAGGGTGTAATGAGTATCTTAATCTCACCGTGCCCGAACGGATCACCGCAATGCACCGCGCCTTTTTTGAAGCCGGAGCCCAGGTGGTTGAAACAAATACGTTCGGTGCCAACCGCGTGGTGCTTGCCGAGTATGGTCTTCAGGACCGGGTACGAACGATAAATGGAGCGGGGGTGCGCAATGCGCGCCTTGCGTGCGAAGGGCGCGGAGGCAGGTATGTAGCCGGGTCTGTAGGCCCTACCACAAAACTGCCTTCGCTCGGACAGATATCCTTTGACGAGCTTTACGAAGCTTACAGCGAGCAGATCGAAGCCCTCTTGGAGGCGGGAGTCGATGCGCTTGTCATTGAAACCTGCCAAGATTTGCTCCAGCTCAAAGCTGCGCTTATAAGCTGCTTTGATGCACTTGAGCGCTTAGGGCGGCGGGTTCCGGTCCTTTGCTCGGTCACCGTTGAGACCACAGGGACCCTCCTTTGCGGTTCGGATATCGCAGCCGTGGCGGCGACGGTTGAGCCCTTCCCTGTTTTTTCTCTCGGACTTAACTGTGCGACCGGGCCCGAGCACATGGGATCACACCTCCGGTACTTGAGCCGCTGTTGGAAAAACCGCATCTCATGTATGCCCAACGCCGGGCTGCCCGAGGTCGTTTCAGGCCGGACTGTTTACCCGCTTGAGCCGCGGAAATTCGCTGAAGCTCTGAAGAGCTTCGCAGTCGGTGAAGGCGTAAGCATTCTGGGCGGTTGTTGCGGTACGACACCCGACCATATAGCCTCTTTGTGCACGCTCCTTCAGGGCGTAAAGCCTGCTGTAAGGAGTGTGGAAACCCGCCCTGCGTTCTCAAGCCTTTATCAGGCTGTGGAGGTGAAGCAGGAGATACCTCCGCTTCTTATCGGAGAAAGGGCGAACGCCAACGGCTCAAAGCGTTTTCGGGAGTTCCTGCTTGCCGACGATTACGAGGGGGCGCTTTCCGTACTGACCGGGCAGGAGCAGGAGGGAGCCCACCTGCTTGATCTTTGTACGGCTTACGCCGGTAGAAACGAGCTTGAGGATCTGACAAAGCTTCTGCGCATGGGGGTGAGCGCATGCCGCGCTCCTCTTGTCATCGATTCGACAAATCCCGAATGCATTGAGGCTGCACTTAAGCTTTATCCCGGAAGGTGTCTGATCAATTCCGTCAATCTCGAAGACGGAGGCGCAGCCTGCGATCGTGTCTGTCGGGCGGCGAAGCGGTTCGGTGCGGCGGTCGTCGCTCTGACCATAGATCGCGAAGGAATGGCCATGACCGCCGAGCGCAAGCTTGAGGTTGCACGGGCTGTATATGAGCGTGCGGTAAACAGGTGCGGTCTTCGGCCCTGGGATCTTTTTTTCGACCCCTTGACTTTCACTGTAGGATCGGGAGACGAGTCGCTTCGAGATGCGGCGAAAGAGACGCTTGCGGCGTTGAGATTGATAAAACGGGAGCTTCCGGGTGTTTTTACCATACTGGGGGTGAGCAACGTCTCCTTCGGCCTGCCCCGAAAAGCGCGGAGAATACTAAATTCGGTCTTTCTCCATGAGGCGGTGGAAGCGGGGCTTGATGCTGCAATCGTTGATGCGGCTGCGGTGGTGCTCCTCGCTCAGATTCCGGAAAATGAAAGGACTCTTTGCCTTGATCTGCTCTACAACAGAGGCACTCGGCAGACCGCCCCGCCTCTTGAGAGATTTCTGGACCATTTCGCAGCCTCCGGCAAGGAAGAACGGAGGGAAGATGCGGAAGAGGGCACATGGCGGGTCGCAGAGGAGGAGTTGCGCCGGGCTGTTGTCAGCGGGCGGAAGGAAGGACTTGAGGACCTTCTTGAGATTTTGCTTTCCCGGCGCAGCGCGCTTTCGATAATAAACGAGGTTCTTGTGCCCGCGATGCGGCATGTCGGCGAGCTTTTCGGTGAGGGACAGATGCTGCTTCCTTTTGTCCTGAAGTCGGCTGAGGTCATGAAAGCCGCCGTGGCCGCGCTTCAGCCCCACCTCGCAAGAAAGGAGCGGGAGGCGGGTCTGCTGATCGTGCTTGCAACGGTGCAGGGAGATGTCCACGATATAGGCAAGAACCTGGTTGATATCATACTTTCGAACAACGGATACCGCGTGTTGAACCTTGGAATCAAAGTGCCGGCTGAGGTTATCGCAGCGGAAGCCCGTTCGGCCGGGGCGGATTTGATCGGGCTGAGCGGTCTTCTGGTGAAATCGGCGCTCGTGATGAAAGAAAACCTTAGCTACTTCAAGGAAGCCGGCCTTACCTGTCCGGTGTTGCTCGGAGGGGCTGCCCTGACCCCCAAGTTCGTCGCAGAGGAGTGCGTGCCCCTTTACGACGGCCCCGTCGCTTACTGCAAGGATGCATTCGCGGCGCTCCAGGCGGTGAGAGAATTTGAAAAAGGCGCGCTTCGTTCCACGCACTTGAGCGCAGAGGATCATACAAAGAAGGTGCTCCCCGGGCCGCGGGAAGAAGAAATAAGCAGGCAGGTCCCGATACCGGAACCTCCTTTTCTCGGTTCAAAGGTTGTAGAGGGGATTGATCCCGGGCTTCTTTTCCGGTATGTCAACGAACAGGCTCTTTTCCGGGGGCGCTGGGGCTACAGGCGCCGTAAAATGAGCGCTGAGGACTATCGCCGACTCATTGAGCAGGAAGTGCGACCTTTGTACGAGCGCCTCAAAGAGCAGGCGCTGTCAGAGGGTTGGCTGGAGCCCAAAGTCGTCTACGGGTACTTCCGCTGCTCCAGCGAAGGTGAGAGACTCATAGTCCAAGGCCCGCACGGTGAGGAGGTTTTCAGTTTTCCGCGGCAGAACGATCCTCCTTTTCTCTGTATCGCCGACTACTTCAGGACCCGCGGGGAGGGAGGCGATGTGGCCGGCTTCTTCGTGGTTACGCTGGGAGCTGAAATCGGCCGGCGGATAAGAAGTCTCTACGAGCAAGACCGGTACCACATGTACTTGATTCTGCACGGTTTCAGCGTAGAGCTTACCGACGCTTTGGCTGAGTACTGGCATGCGGTAATGCGCCGGGAGCTCGGAACAGCCGGCGGGGAGCCTCAGGACCAGCTCGGTTATGTCACCCAGCAGTATCGAGGCTCGCGTTACGGCTTCGGCTACCCGGCTTGCCCGGACTTGGAGGCCCACCGGCCTCTTTTCCGGTTGCTTGAACCGGAGCGGATCGGAGTCACACTGACAGAGAACATGGAAATGGTCCCTGAACAGACGACCTCCGCGGTGGTTGTGCACCACCCGCAGGCCAAGTACTTCGCGGTTTGAGAGGCGGTCATGAAAAAATATATTTGCGCCAACTGCGGCTACGTCTACGACCCGGCCCAAGGCGACCCGCTCAGCAATATCCCGCCCGGCACCGCGTTCGAAGATCTGCCGGAAGGCTGGGTCTGTCCCATCTGCTACGTCGAAAAGGATCAGTTCGACGAACTTGAAGAATAACAACAGGCTACCCACCTCTCCCGGGACGACGCAAGTTGTTCCCACTTAAGCAGATCGGACAAACAGACGCGCCGCCCCGTTGCGATTTGCAAGAACAACCCGGATACTAGGTTTTTGCCTTCCACGAATCATAGGGCGCCGGGTTCAGATCGTAAAACCGTATCCTGAAGATTGCATGTATAAGATCTGCGTAGCGATCGGCACGCGCCCTGAGGCAATCAAGCTTCTTCCTGTGGTAAAGGAGCTTCGCGCTCTGCCGCAGGAGCTTTCCTGTACTGTTCTTGCAACGGGACAGCACCGGGAGCTTGCGGACCAGGTTTTCGCTGCTTTCGGTATTGAGCCCGACTCTGACCTGGACCTCATGCAGCCGGGCCAGGATCTTGCCGGTTTCATGGGACGGGCGGTTCCTGCGCTGCGTGATGCCTTCGCCCGCGATTGGCCCGACCTTGTTTTGGTCGAGGGTGATACCACGACCGTTTTTGCTGCGGCACTGAGCGCTTTCTGGCTTGGGATCAAGGTCGGCCACGTAGAGGCCGGGCTTCGCAGCGGGGACCGGCGTAACCCCTTCCCGGAAGAAATGAACCGGATTCTTACAGGGTGCCTCGCCGACCTCCATTTCGCACCGACCGAACAGGCTGCGGTGAATCTGCGGGCCGAAGGTGTTGACAGCAGCCGTATTTTCGTCACCGGCAACACTGTTGTTGATGCCCTCAGGGAAGTCGCCCGTATTGCGGATCCACCTCCAGGCGTGCCGAGCCGGCCGGGAGCGCGGCTCATTCTTGCCACCGTGCACAGGCGGGAGAGCTTCGGTGAGCCCCTGCGCTCGATCGCCCGCGCGTTCGAAGAAATCGTTCGCAGAGCGCCGGACGTTGAACTTGCGCTGCCTGTGCACCCGAATCCGGAAGTCAGGGGCGTCATGCGCAGTGCTCTGGCCGGCCGGGAGAGAATTCACCTTCTCGATCCTCTTCCTTATGTGCCCTTCGTCGGGCTGATGAAGGCTTCAACGCTTGTGCTCACCGATTCGGGCGGTGTGCAGGAAGAAGCTCCGGCGCTCGGGAAGCCGGTTCTGGTTCTGCGTGTTACGACCGAGAGACCTGAAGGGGTTCGATACGGAGTGGCGCGGCTGGTAGGCACAGACACCGATCGGATAGTAGCTGAAACTTTGCGCCTTCTGAGCGATCGGGAAGCCTACCTTCAAATGGCGCGGGCTGTGAGCCCCTACGGGGACGGGCAGGCGGCTCGGCGCATTGTGCAGGCCGTCCGCTACCATTTCGGATTAACCGAGAAGCCCCCTGCTTCTTTTGCGCCGCAACCCGGCGGGGTTTCAGGTGGAGGAGATTCGTGATGCAGCCTCGGACGCGGCGGTTGCTCTTGTTGGTGATTTTGATTGCGGGCTTGCTTTACTTTCTGCTGCCGTCGGCAAGAAAGCCTCAACAAACGCTTTCACTGCTTCCTTCCCCGTTGCGCATGATAGGTATCAGGTTTGATCCTTCGTTCTTTTACAACCGGGGGCTGACGGCGCTTGAGCTTGCGCGCGAAGAGGTCGAAAGGTGGGCCGAGGCCGGGGTGAACACTGTTTTCTTCCGCGTATACGATCCCCGCTACGGGGCCAGCTACCGCACCGATCACCCCTACAACGTGCAAACCGATTACGGCAGGCAGGACCTTTTGGGATACGTTTTGAAGCAGGCCCACAAGAGAGGGATAAAGGTTATTGCCTGGCTGCCCGTTCTGAACCACCTCGGACTGTGGAAGGCGAAGCCGGCATGGCGCGCTTTGCGGCAGAACGGGGAGCCTTACACGGCCCCGGGAATGCCGGCTCCGCTTTGCCCCCGCCACCCCGGCGTGAGGCAGTGGTGGCTGGGATTCGTCGGCGATCTTCTTCAGCACTACCCCGAGCTTGATGGAATCGATCTTGCCGAGCCTCTCATCAGCTGGCGCGAGGGTGAGGCGTGTTACTGCGATCTTTGCCGGACCGGGTTTGCAAACGGCGGAGCTCTGGCATCCGGGGACTGGAAAAGCTATCGGGCTGCACCGCTTACTTCTCTCCTGCAGGAAACAATCAAACAGATACGCGCGCTGGGCAAAACGGTCGTACTTACAGCGGTGCTGCCTGTGGATGCGCGCGGCGGGCTTTTATCCTTTGAAGTGCTTCGGGATAGGACCGGTCTTGATCTGGAAGCGCTCCTGAGCGGCTCGCTCCGTCCGGACTATCTTTCCGTTGAATTGATGTGGCAACAGTGGGCTTCAGTTTTCAAAGATCGCGATACCTTCAACCCCGGCTGGGTAAGAAACGCCCTCAGGGAAGCAAGACGCATGGCGGCGGGCAGGAGCCGCGTCATCGCCCACCTTGAGGCTACGGACTTCGATGGTGTTGTGGTTACGGCCCCTGAGCTTGCAGAGGCCGTCAAGACCGCTTTGACCGCAGGCGCATGCGGGATTGATATTTACGCAGCTTCGCTCATTGAGAAGAAAAAGGCATGGGGGATTTTCAAAGGCTTGGAACGCGTTGAAGCTGTTAAACGCGTTCTTGTGCTTCACGATCCTGAGGTTGCAAGCGATGCGTGGCAGATAGCGACTCTTTGCGGGCATTTTTCAACGACTGTGAGCGTTGAGCCCGTCCTTGGTTACCGGAAAGGTACGCTGGGGCGTTACGATGCCGGTTTCTACGTCGGAGACGATGATTCTCTGAAACTTCCGGAAGCTTTTCTTGCAGATGTACAGTCTGCGGCCGTCCCTTTTGCGTGGCTTAATGCCAATATCGCGGAGCTTCTTTCAAGGACTTCGAAATTCGGTTTTATTCTCGTCGGATCGCGGGACGATCCGTCGTTCAACACCGTGCGCTACAAAGGGATTGACCTGCCTCGCAATGAGCCGCACCTCAATGTCATAAACATAACCGATCCGAAAAAGGTCGAGGTGCTTGCGCGCGTGCGTTCTCCCGAAGAAGCGCTTCCGTATGCGATACAGGCGGGACTTCTCTGGTACTTCGCCGACAATCCGCTTTCTTATGCAGTGGAGGGCGGAAGGTATTTGGTTTTTGCGGATCTTCTACACGATCTGCTCGGAGAAGATCATCTTCATAAGAAAACGGCTCTTGTGAGAATCGAAGATGTGCATCCTCTGACGCCGCCTGAGAGCCTGCGGCGAATAGCGCACCTGCTGCAGGAGAGAGGGATACCTTTTCTTGTTTCCGTGATCCCGTTTTATGTGTTCCCGGAAAAAGGTCTTTTCATCCCAATGAGCGAGCGGCCGGAGTTTGTCAGTGCGCTTAAGGAGATGGTCGCCTGCGGCGGCACTGTCGTGCTTCACGGAGTGACGCATCAGAGAACCGGTGAGAGTGCCGCGGATTACGAGTTCTGGGATCCGCAAGCCGGAGGCCCTCCGGCGGATCGTTCCGATGCAAAAACCCGTGCCAGGATTCTTGCAGGGCTTGAAGAATGCGCGCGCAACGGGATTTTCCCTCTTATTTGGGAGACTCCTCACTATGCGGCGCCCGGTGCCGATTACCGCGTTGCGGCCTCGATTTTCAGAGCGGCTTGCGAGAGGCGCCAGTCCGCGGACAAGATCGGAACCGATCAGCTCTATCCTTATTCGATAAGAAAAGACAGGTGGGGCCAGATTCTGCTCCCAGAGAATCTCGGGTATGTACCGCTGGACGATCAACGACCCGACCCCATAGTCCAGGCGGCAATACGAACCGCAGTGGTGCGGGACTGCACAGCAGGATTCTTTTTCCACCCGTTCTGTAAGTCCGAGGTCCTGGCACAGATCGTCGATTCCCTGCTGGAGGAGGGTTTCGCTTTTCCGGACCCGAAAACCGTCGGTTTGGAAGTAAGGGCACGGGGCCTTTACTTGGCCCGCACCCACTTACCGTTGCCGGAGAAGCCTGCCGGAGTGCGCGCGCTGCTTTTGAGTGAGAGCGGGAAGGTCTTATGGCAAGGCCCTCCTGAGAAATTTCCGCGCAACGGAGATGCCCGCCGTGGCATCGCTGTCTTCTTTGAGCGCGAGCCCAGACGGGAAAGCCGGTTTGCGCTGCGCCGGGGTGGGGGAGGCGGCTTTCTTATGCGCGCACTGCAGGTGGGGATTGTTTGCCCGGCGGAGGAATTTGAAGAACTTGCACAGCCGTTCAGGGCGGTTTCAGCACCTTGCGAGCGCATTGATCCTGCAGCGGAAGTGGCGCAGCTGGGCGAAGGGAAAACCATGCTTGTGGTCCCCGAACGCACGGCCGCCGGAGCCAGTGCGACGCTGCGCAGCCGGCTGCTTGTTTTCATGAGGCGGGGAGGGGTGCTTTTCACTTGGGGCCGAAGCGGTTTGTGCGAGGAATTAGGTTTCAAAGTAAAGCGGGAGACACGCAGCGTTGAGGAAGTAGAGGATCTCAACTACCCCGGAACGAAAATAACTTTGAAACCTCCGATGGAGGCGCCGGTCCTCAGTCCGCCGCCCGGTGTCGAAGTTCTTGCGCGAGCGAAGGTTTCCAAAATTCCTCTTTTAGCCACGATGGGCGTTGACGATGGATTCTTCTTGTACGCTGCGATTCGGCCTTTCAGCACGTACGGCGCGACTCCGTTTCCATACATTATGAGTGTTATCGAGGCCTATTGCCTCCACTCCCCGCTTTCGCGCTCCAAGAGGCTTGAAGTCTACTTCGATCCCGGTTTGCGCGAGAACGTTGCGGTGGAGGACCTGGTCAAACTGTGGTCAAGCGGGGCGGTCAGGGTGATACACGTCGGGGCCTGGCACGAATATCCGGAATGGACCTACGAGTACGACAGGCTGATCGAGCTTGCGCACCAGAACGGCATGCTTGTTTACGCATGGTTCGTGCTTCCAATGGTAAGCCCGAAGTTTTGGCAGGATCACCCCGAATGGCGCGAGAAGAATATCAAGGGAGAGGACCTGGACATCGAGTGGCGAAAAGCCGTAGCGCTTTTGGATCCTGCTTGCCGAAAAGCCGTAAAGGTCTGGATCAACAACTTCCTGGATCGCTTCGATTTTGATGGTGTCAACCTTGCCGGGCTTTATTTCGGAGGCGGGGGGCCTGAGGCCCCCCAGAAACTCGGCCCCTTCGATCAAGCGGCGATTTCCGATTTCAAGAAGCATAAGGGGTTTGACCCGAGGGAGATTTGGAATCCTGAAAGCCCGCACTATTGGCGGACCAATGCGACTGATCTTGCGGATTGGCAGAAATGGCGCTGCAACTGGGTTACGGAGCTGCACCGCGAGTTTCTGCAGCTCTTTGAAAAACACCCCGGCCTCTCTGTAACCGTCACCACGATAGACGGCTTGGCCAAACCCAAAGCCGCGCGGACGGCCGGTGTGGATATAGAGAGTTTGCTTGAACTTCGCAAGGAGATACCTTTCAGGCTCCAACTTATGGACGCGGGCCCTGCGCGACCCTGGGGACGCGAACGCGTAGCTGCGATTCTCCGCGATTACTCGGCTCTTGTGGAGCCGGAAGCGCTTTGCCTTCAGATCGACCTTTCAAGGCCGTTGGATTTTCTCCCTACTGCAAGGCTGACGGGAGTCCCGTTGTATACATTCCTTGCAAACGCAAGCCCTTTGAGAGTCGCAATTTATTCCGAGGACAGCATCACTGATGCGGATTGGCCTTTTCTGGCCAGGGCCTTGGCGGCTTACGCGTATACTTGGGCCGGGAGTGAAGAAATTTCGGTCAGAACGGCTCAGCCGGTGCGCCTGAGTGTTGCGGTAAACCCTACGCAACAGGTTCTCTTGGACGGCGCGCCGTGGTTCGCCCATGGCTCCCAGGAGATCATCCTCCCGCCCGGTGAGCACAAGTTGAAACTCGGCCGGCCTTCCGCAGAAGGAGACCGAACGCCTCGTGTGGTCGATTCCTCGTGCGCTGTCCTTGAGACTGAAGCCCTTGCCCGGGGGATGCGGTTTTCCTATCGCAGCCCGGAGCGCGCCTGGGTGGTAGTCAACAAAAAAGCGCTTGAAGTCAGGTTGGACGGAGGGCAAGGCCCGGCTGCAGGAGAGCGGGGACTTCGCGGCTACCCGCTCGGCCTTCCGGGCGGCAGCCACACGGTTGAGGTTATTGTCGAGGGCAGGCTTTCGTTTGCGTTCAGGATCCTGAGCGTAATGCTCTCAAGCGGCATTGTCGCCGTTGCAGTGCTCTCGCTGTTGATTGTAGGCGCACTGTTTCTCTGGGCTCATCTTTCAGGTCGTCGCGGCGCAAGCCGATTTTCCACTGGCGGGGAGGGGAAGAAGTGATCACAGCAGGCCTAGGCATCAAAATCGCCTTTCTCGCCGCCGTTGCGATAATTTGGGTGATGATCCTCTACCAGATCGTCATGACGGTGGCCGGTTTTGTTCACCGAATGCGAAGTGCACGCCTTACCGCCGGCCTGCTTGCACGCGGAGACCCCCTTCCGGCTGTAAGCGTTCTTATCCCCGCACGCAACGAGGAACTGGTAATAGAGAAAACTCTCGAAGCGATACGCGCGCTGCGCTATCCGCACGAGAAGCTCCAAATCGTTGTAATAGACGACGGTTCTACGGATCGTACAGCGGAGATAGTGCGGGAGGTTGCGGAACGAGATCCCAGGGTGCGATTGCTCTCGTTACCCAAACAGGAACAAGGCCGCGGGAAATCGCACGCCCTCAATGTGGGATTCCGTTCGGCGGGCAATGATTTCATAGCTGTTTACGATGCGGACAACCGCCCGGAGCCTGACAGCTTGGAAATTCTGGTCAGGCGGCTCCAAGCGGACCCCGGTTGCGCCGCCGTACTGGGGAAATACCGAACGGTCAACAGGTACCGCAACCTGCTTACGAGATTCATTAATCTCGAGTCCCTTGGGTTTCAATGGATCGTTCAAGCCGGAAGGTGTGTCCTTTTCGGAGTCGGTATTCTGCCGGGCACGAATTTCGTAATCCGGCGGAGCGTGCTTGAGCAATGCGGAGGGTGGGACGAGCGTGCGATAACCGAAGACACGGAACTGAGCGTACGTATTTACGAGAACGGCTGGAAGATAGACTTCGCCCCGGAAGCAGTGAGTTGGGAGGAAGAGCCTGAGAGGTTCGGGGTGTGGCTGAGGCAGCGTACAAGGTGGGTACGCGGAAACTTTTACGTGCTCGGCAAATTCCTGCTGAGGGCATGGCGTTTCAAGAATAAGTTCCTTGCGCTTCAGCTCCTCTACCTCTCCCTACTCTACTATCTTTTCCTGGTATCGATATTGATAAGCCATTTGATATTCCTGAGTTGTTCGACAGGGCTCCTGCGGGTGGATGTCCCCGGCCCTTACACCCTTGTGTGGATCTGTGCATGTGCGCTTTTCGTCGCCGAGCTTCACCTTGTGAGCTCCTACGAGGGAGAGCACACCCCTGCGCGTTTGGCCTTGGCGTTCCTTATGTACTTTACGTACTGCCAGGCCTGGCTGCTTGTTGTTTTCAGGGCTCTCTGGCGGCAGCACGTGGTCAGAGAAGGCAGTTTCTGGGAAAAGACCGTTCGCTTCGGAGACACCCAAAGGCGGCCTTTAGCTTCCGCAACGTCGTCAGGCAATGCGCGCGGATTGGTGAAACGCCTTCTTTCAAAGCTTTTCCTGCTTGCGGTGTTGTGCGTTCCTTTCCACAGCCGGGCGGGCGACACCGTCGTTGAAGTGATTGGAGGCGAAGGACGCCTTTGGGACGCGCATTGGGGGGAGCTTTACTATGAGGGCATTTTCGAGACGCAGCAGGACGACAACTTCGTTTCGTTCCTCGACCTCAAAAGCGGCTTTCGGCTCGCCCGGCTTGCAGGTGCCAAATTAATGCTTTACGGCAAAGGAAGGGCGTATATCGATACGAACCAGGACTTTTGGAACAACAAAGCCGTCATCGGGCCCGGCGTCAGGTTGCAACCCTTTCCCGCTTACGGGCTGTATCTCTTTGCAGAGTACCTTTTCGGGCGCTACTACGGTATCGAGGGAAAGGATCCGAATCCTTACTCGCAGTCGTTCCAAGGGCTTGAGGCCGGTGCCGCTTTCTGGCAGCGCTGGGGCGTTTTGCCTTCGGAGACGGAATTTTTCCTGCCTTTTACAAGGTGGCGGGAACTTTACTGGGATGCGATTTACTACGAGCGCGATGCGCATAACTTCATCGGCACGCTGCAAGCCAAAGAGGGGATCGCCGCTTTCAGGTGGGGCCCTGTGGCTGCCGATCTTTACCTGCGCTTTGATGCGAGCCTCGATAAGAACAAATACTACTGGAACAACCTTATTGAAGGCATGATCGGACTTCGCTTCCGTCCGGTGAACGAAGATATAGACCTTGATGTGGCCTTCGAGTTCTCGGGCGGACACTATTTGGAAAGAGACGGACCGTACGAATTGCCCTACGACCGAGACTTTATAGGAGCGCGTTTGGAGGTCACCTACTGGTTTGGGTGGTGAGGAGGGAGGAACCATGCGGTACCGAGCGGTTGCTTTGTTGTGGCTTTTCCTTTGCAGGGTTGCCGGTCCGGCCACAGGTGGTGAATTGTGGCGCGCGGTCACAGAAGGTGACGTGTGGGACCTGGCATGCACCGGGGATCTGGACGGTGACACCTCCGATGACCTGATTGCCGGCGCTGCAGACAATATGGTTCGGGCCATCGCCTCTCGAGACGGAGGCGAGCTTTGGTCTTTCCCCACAGAAGGCGATGTCTGGTGCGTTTCGGCGCTTCCTGATTTAGACGGTGACGGCGTTCCTGAGGTCGGGGCGGGAACCGCTGCAAACGAACTTCTTATTCTGACCGGTAAGGGAGATCTTTGGTACCGCCTCCCGACTTCAGGAGATGTTTGGTGTCTTGCTCCTGCGGGAGATGTGACCGGGGACGGAGTTGCCGAAATCGCCTGCGGTTCCGCGGATAACAAGTTGCGCCTCGTTGATATCGCAGGGAAGAGGCTGCTTTGGGAGCGGGATCTAGGCGGTGATGTCTGGAGTGTGGCCGGAGGGGCTGACCTGAACGGCGATGGAACCCCCGATGTGGTGGCAGGGACCGCCGCCGATATGGTCGTGGCTTTAAGCGGCCGAGACGGCGCTGAGCTCTGGAGATACGAGACGAGTGGAGATGTATGGGACCTTGCTTTGGGAGACGACGTGAACGGAGATGGGGTGCCCGACGTT
>CAZGYL010000074.1:0-12759 GCA_964529985.1 uncultured Planctomycetia bacterium
AAAGGGCACCCCTTCAAAAGAGCCGCGGCGTGCAGAGATTCCCAGGCGTCCCGCAAGACCGACGCGTAGAACGGCAAAAGCGACGCGTCTCAGAAAACGTCTTCCTGAAGCTGAGGAAGCAGAAGCGCATGAGAAGGTTGCAGCGGTTCGAAGCACTTCCGACCGGACGTTTCTGTACGCAGGGCTGGGATTCGGCGTAGCTATCTCGCTTCTTGTTGCGGTCATGATCCTGAGAAATGCGCCTCGCGAACCTAAAAAGGTCATCGAGCAGCAACTGGTTGCCGAACAGGTGAAAAAGGCGCAGGCCGGAATGGTAACAGCGTTTCAGACCGAGCTTGCCGAAGAACAGAAAAAGGCGCGGGAGGCCCTGGCGCGGATTCGCAGAAACCCGGAACTCAGCGCCGAGGAGCGCATGGACGCATACCTCCGCCTTCTGAAACGCTACGCCGCAACCCCTGTCGCCCCGCAAATCGCGCAAGAATACGATAACTTGCGCGGTATCGGTATTGCAGGTGCCGTTGATGAGCTCGAGCAGCGTCTTGCACGCGCAAGGGCGCTTCTTGCCCAAGGCAAGCCGTATGAGGCAAATGAATACCTTAACAATGAGTTTACGGACTCAGAAAAGCTAAAGCTGGGACAACGCTTTGATGAACTTATCAATCAATGCGTCCGGGCCATAGACAAAATAGCTTCGGAAGCGGAACAAAAAGCACGCACCCTTGCCGCTTCTTCCAAGATCGAAGAAGCCAAACAGGTCCTTGAAGAAGCCCGGCAAAAGGTGGATCCGCAAACCCGCCAGCGTTTGCTTGAGCTTGAAGCCGAATTGGCCGGTAACAAGTGAAGCCGCCGTCCACGTCCCGCCGCCGCGCAACTCTTCCGTGGATCATCGCGCTGCTTATGCTTGCGGCACTCGTACGAGGCCCGTGCCGGTCGTATCTGAAACGCAGAGCACCGCGCAGCCCGGGACTTCCGCCGCAACGCGTATTGATTCGAGAGGCGGTTGACGGCGATACGCTCCGCAGCCGGTCCGGGCTTACAATCCGCCTGTTGGGGATCGACGCTCCCGAACTGGGCCGGCCTTTTTCCCTGGAGGCGCGCAATTTTCTCGCTTCGCTTACAGTCGGGAAAGTCGTCCGCCTCAGGTATGAAGTCGAAATCCGCGATCGCCACGGCCGGCTCCTTGCCCATGTTTACGCACCTTCACCGAACGGAGAAATCCTTGTGTCAGAGGAGCTTCTCAAACACGGGCTTGCGGAGCTTTATCTCATCCCCCCGAATGTCGAGTACCGGGCGCGTCTGTTGAACGCCTTGCGCCCGGCAGTACTTGCACGCAAAGGCATCTGGAGCCTTCCGGTTGAGCCTGCACCGTATTACGTAGTCGGAGCGTGGCGTTTTCACAGGCCTCAATGCCCTTCTGTGCGGGATATACCCCGGCCGCGTGTAAGCAGGGACCGAATAGCGTTGATTTTGGAAGGAAAAGGCCGCTGCCGCCGTTGCAGGCCGTAGTCCGTATCCCGCCGCAACGGAAAACGGGCGTTGATCTGACTTACCGCCCTCTTGCGGCCGATAGGTTAATTTGGAGGCGCCCGCTATAGTGCCTCCCTTGATTACGTGGTGCTCAAGAAGGAGATTTCCTGCTTATGTGCGGCATCTTCGCCATCGGCTCCTCACCGGGAGAATTTTCGGCCGTAAAGTCGGCCGACGATATTTCGAAGCGTATCGCTGCTTTTGCCGATAAAGCGGCGGCGCTTGTTTCCTGTGATCCGGGCACCGCGCGCGCCGGCCTTCTCAGGAAACGGACTTCTGATCTGCGACAGGCCCTTTACCCCCTCCTGCGGCCCTCGGTGGCTGTGTTTCTTGCAAGGAATCATGCCTCCGCAGAAGAGCTCAAACACCTGACAGGCCGCATCGAGCAATGGCGGCTCACTGTGGAAAACGCTATTGAGCGCTCGCCCGGCGGCAAGCGTACCGAGACTCTGAATCAAGCCGTCGTGGCTTGTGCCGATACCGTCTGGCAAATCAGAGAAGATCTTCTCGGGAATCTCCAGCGCACAAAAGCGCTTGTGCCCGGCCGGAAACAAGGAACGGCGCTTCTTCACGCGTGGCACCTGAACGCGGCGCTGAACAGCCTCAACCGGCTTGAAGTGCGCGGCCGCGATTCAGCCGGCCTCTGCGTTTATCTCAACTTCCCCGATCCCAAGGAACGCGAAGACTTCCTGAAATCCGCGCCATGTGACTCAGCCCTCCGAGAACGCCTGCCCGGAACGGCTTTCGGTGACGGCGCTGTAGTGGCGCCGCAATTTGATCCCACAGGCCTCATTTTCGTCTACAAGCTCGCTGAGGAGGTGGGCGCAATGGGCGAAAACGTCGAAGCCCTGCGCCGAAAAATAACAGCCGATCCGGTTCTTCAAGCCGCAATGCGCCGCAGCGGAACCAAATTGCTTGTGCTTTCACACACCAGGTGGGCTTCGAACGGAACCATAAGCGAGGCGAATTGCCACCCGGTTGATTCCACCATCCTGATAGGCGGCGCAGTGCCTCGCTTTTCTGTAGGCAGGGTTATAGCGGCGCTTAACGGTGATGTCGACAACTTCCAGGAGCTTAAGCGCTCACTTGAAGCTGAGGGCTGGAAAATACCTCCTGAAGTGACGACCGACGCCAAGATCATCCCCGTCTTGCTGGCCCGGCTGCTTGAGAAAGGCCGCACGCCCGTTGAAGCCTTCACTGAGCTTGTAGAGAAACTGGAGGGGTCATTCGCTGTTGCATGCCTGATCGCAGATCGACCGGGAGAGATCTTCTGCGCTCAGAAAGGCAGCGGCCAAGGCCTGTTTCTGGGATTCGCAGGGAACACGCTCTGTATTGCTTCGGAGGTCTACGGGCTTGTCGAGTTGACCGACCGCCACATAAAAGCCGAGGGAGAGCGGGCCCGGGGCGACCGTGTGACCGGCGAAGCTTTCCGCCTTTCGTTTGACGCGCCCGAGCCGAAGGTGTGCATCCTCACTGAAGAAGGTCCTCTTAATATACCCGCGACCAGAATCAAGACGGCTGAAATTACGACGCGCGATATTCACCGGGGCTCCTATCCGCATTACCTGCTTAAGGAAATAAACGAATCGGTTCAATCGGTACGCAAAACATTCCGCGGCAGGCTCGCTCGATCGCAAGCCGGTTGCTCGGTGCGCCTCGAACCTTCGGTTCTCGACCCGCAACTTAAGAAGGACCTGCGCGAAGGCCGCCTGAGGCGCATTACGGTTGTAGGCCAAGGTACGGCCGCTGTTGCGTCGAAGGGGATCGCCTACCTGCTTTCCCGCGCTCTGAATGGAATCCCGGTTGTGGTAGACGCGATCCCCGCCACCGAGCTGTCCGCGAATTCCCTCGGCCCCGACATGAGCGACACGCTCATTATCGCCGTATCGCAGTCAGGCACCACCACCGATACCAACAGAACCGTGGATCTTGTCCGGGCCCGGGGGGCGCGCGTCATTGCAATCGTTAACCGCCGCAACTCGGATCTGGTCTACAAAGCCCACAGCGTCTTATATACCTCGGACGGCCGTGATATCGAGATGTCCGTCGCCTCCACCAAAGCGTTTTACGCCCAGGTCGCTGCAGGCCAATTGCTCGCTCTTGGGCTCGCGGAAGCAGCCGGGACTCTGAAAGCCCGCGCGTTGCGCGCTGAAGCGGAGGCTCTTGCAAAACTGCCCGCGGTTCTTGAACGCACGCTCAGATTGGCCCCTGTTGTGGAGGCGCTGGCCCGCAGCTACGCACCGCAAAGGAGATACTGGGCTGTTGTCGGAAGCGGGCCGGGGAAAATCGCAGCGGATGAAATCAGGATCAAATTGAGCGAACTCTGTTACAAGGCCATTGCCGTCGATTTCCTCGAAGATAAGAAACACATCGATCTTTCCAGTGAGCCTCTTGTCTTGGTTTGCGCTGTAGGGCTCTCTGAAACTCAACTGGGCGACGCGGTAAAGGAAGCAGCGATATTCAAGGCTCACAACGCGCTCCCGATCGTTATCACCGAGGAAGGTGAAGAGCGTTTCGATCCCTATGCAGTGGGGACGGTCCCCGTCCCGCGTTATGAAGGGGCCTTGCAGTTTCTTCTTCCCGTAATGATCGGGCACCTTTTTGGATATTACGCGGCACGGGCGTTTGAAGACCTCGCTGTGAAGCTGAGAGTGCTGCGCAGGGAAGTCGTCCGGACTGCAGATTCTCTGGGAGGGGATGGTCTCACAGCCGATCGATCGGTTCTGGAAGAGAACTCTTCTCTTATGAAGGCTTGCCTTGAGCTGCGGAATTTGCTCCGAATGGGCGCGTTCGACAGCGCACTTGAGGCAGGTTCGGCTGTTTCACTTGCGCAGGTACTCGATCTGCTTGCGGGACGACTTGCCCTCGACATGCTTCCGGAATATTTCGGAGCGCCCGGAACTTGTGCGAACTGCTTGAGCGTGGCGCAACAGGTGCTGACCGAAGCGATCAACCACGTAAGCAGGCCTATAGATGCGATCAAACACCAGGCGAAGACCGTTACGGTGGGCATTTCACGGCTTGAGGAAGTAGCTTACGAAGGCTGCTTGTGGGAGCTTGCGGAACGCTGGGGTTTGGCCAAAGAGCTTGTCCCTACAAGCTGGGCGAACTTCTTGAGCGCCTTCGGCAGAATCGTTGAGCGCATTCAGGGTGCCACGCTCTATGAAGTAAAAGGGCTGAGTCCCTTAGGGGGACTTACCAGCCGCAGCCGCATACGCCTGAAGAAGGCCGAAGGCGCAGCAGAGCGAATTCCTTCGCGTTGTGCCAGGGAGCGGCCGCTCTTCGGCACAAAGCGTCAGGTCGTGCAGGAGAGACAGCCTTTTCTGGGCTTCGGGCGGCACGACGGGCGGCCTATTCTCATCGTTCCCTTTGTGGGATCGTCGGAGCAAGGCGCACTTCTTATAGTTCACCTCGTTCTGAAGAAGTTCGGGCCGCGTGCGGAGCGCCTCGCAGTGCTGCGTTCCGACCGCAACCGCTACAACACACTGGTGGCTGCCGTCACCGAGCACGACTTGCCGTGGTCGGAAGAGCTCATCGACGTTGTGGACAACGAGGTCCTCTTCCTGCGTCCGCCCGAAGAAGCTGCAACCGAAATGGTGCAGCGCATCGGAGCGCGCTCCTGAAATTCGGCCGCCCGGCCTGCGACACTCTTGCACAGAACCGCCGGAGCGCGGTAAGGTGACCGCCTCGGAACCGTGGTTTCCCGCCGATCAGGTGAAGAGCGACCTTGGAAAGTATGCCTGCGAGGATAAGGCTGTGAGAAAAAACGGAAAAGAACTCAGGCGGCAGTATCAAACCATTCTGGAAGACCCGTTCCCCGAAGAAATGGTCATCCAGTTGGGACTGCAGAAACTCCGTTTGCGCAAGCGTACCTGGCGCGTTCAAACGGAAAGCGGCGAGGTTGTGGCCAGAGGCCTGCGTTACGGTGATAATCCCGACCAGCCCGCAGCTCTTTTCGTGCTTGAGTCCTCGGATTTGGATCTGAAGGGGATCAAGTTGATTCAACCGCATGCAGGCCTTGTGGGATCGTTGCGGGAAGAGAACCTCCTTCAGTTCGGCAAACATCCCGGTAAGACCAACCTCACCGATATCGACAGTGCTCTGCTTGTCCTGCGCTACCTGACGGACGGCCCTGCGTGCGCGATCATGAAGCATAACAACCCCTGTGCGGTTGCAACAGCCGGCGGCACCGCCGAGGCGGTCAAACGGGCTTACGACGCTGACCCCATAGCTGCGTTCGGCGGTGTTGTTGTGGTGAACCGGCCTGTTGACAAACAGACTGCTGAGTTCCTGAGCAGCGTTTACATTGAAGTGCTTGCAGCTCCGGAATACGAGGCAGGGAGCGTTGAAATCCTGCGCAATCGAAAGAACCTGCGTCTCGTGTGCATGCCCCGGCTGGGCGATCTCAGCGGGCTTGCGGACTTGAGATTCCTGGATTTCAAGAGTTTGTCCGATGGGAGCCTTATCGTACAACTTTCAGCGGTCAACAGGATCCGATCAAAAGAGGACTTCCTGCCTGCGCGCGCCGTTAAAGAGGGTAGAGAGATAACCCCGCGCCGATCGCCCACCGATCAGGAATACCGCGACATGCTCTTCGGCTGGGCGGTTCAGCAAGGAGTTATCTCGAACAGTGTGCTTTTCGCAAAAAACGGAGCCACTGTGGCCATTGGTGCCGGCGGCCAGGATCGAGTCGGGGTTGTAAAGCTTGCCATTGGAAAGGCGTTCGACAGGCTCAGGGACCGCTTGTCGCTTAAGAAGTTCGGACGCTTGTTTTTCGAACTGGAACTGGCGGCGCGCAGGGGGGAGGTTCAAAAGCAGGATCTCCAGCAGATCGAACAAGAGGTGCAGGAGCGGCGCGGGGATTTGCCCGGCTCGGTACTTGTCTCCGATGCCTTTTTTCCCCGCAGGGATGGAATCGATCTGGCGCTGCAAGCCGGAGCAACCGCGGTCTGTCACCCCGGAGGATCGATCAGGGACTGGGAAGGGATCGAAGCGGTCAACGAAGCCGATCCCCCAGCCGCCATGGTCTTTACAGGGCAGCGCGCTTTCAGGCACTGAACGGAGTTCACACCGGCGCGATCCATAAAAACCGATTACGCCTTGAACTTAATTAGGATAATATCCCGGTCCTGCACTATGTAGTCGCGGCCTGCAGTAATAACCTTGCCCTTCTCGCGGGCTTTTGCAAAGCTTCCGTACTGCAGAAATTCTTCGAGGTTTATTACATCGGCCTTTATGAACCCCCGCGCCATATCCGTGTGCACTTTGCCCGCCGCAGCCACAACATCCTCACCCTTCTTCAGGGTCCACGCCCGAAGCTCGTTTTCGTTGAAAGTGTAGAAAGTAATGAGATCCAAAAGCTCATAACCCGTACGAATGATCCGCTCAAGCCCTGTGTGCTTGAGACCGTACTCTTCCATGAAGACTTGTCTCTCTTCGGGCTCAAGGTTCGCTATCTCCTCTTCAATGCGCGCTGAGACGGCAAGCAGGCGGGTTCCGGTACGCTGGAGGTATCCGGCAAGCTCCTGGTAGAGTGGATCGGAAGAAGGATCCGAAGCGAAGTTTTCATCAACGTTCGCAACCACAAACGAAGGCTTTGTTGTAAGCAGGCAAAGCCGCGCTGCAACCGAGAGCTCCTCCTCGGTGAACGCTTCAGGAGTCGGATACTCGATAGAGGCGAGTTTTTCCTTGAGCCCTTCGATCGCCTCCAGAGCGTGTGTATCCTTGCTTGCGCGAGCACGCTTGCGCTCTTTAGCCAAATGGGCCTCGACCGTTTCCAGGTCCTTAAAACGGAGTTCATCAAGAACGATCTGAAGATCCTTCACCGGGTTGAGTTCGGTTTCACGCGCCACATCCGGATCGCGGAAAAGCCGCACCAGGTGGCACAGGCAATCCAATTCCCGCACGTGCGCCAAGAACTGATTGCCGAGGCCTTCCCCGCGGTGCGCCCCCTCCACCAACCCGGCGACATCCACAAGCTCAAGCACCGTCGGAGTGACTTTCCGGCTCTTGACCGCCCCGGCGAGTCTCTCAAGGCCCTCATCCGGCACTGCAACCGCGCCCTTGTTGGGTTCGATCGTGCAGAAAGGGTAATTCGAACTCGGGGCGTGGGCTCCGCTCAGTGCGTTGAAAAGACTGCTTTTCCCGACGTTCGGAAGGCCGACGATACCGCAGGAAAAACCCACCTTCTCACCTCCTCTCGCGCTGCGGTGCAGCCTCCGCCGATCCTACCGCACGAAACCGTCCCTTGCAGGTCTTACCGTTGGAACATTTTCCACCTGTGAACGCCGCCGTCAGCCGTAGGGGTGGTAGACGAAGAAAAGAAGCGAAGCTGCAGCGAACACGGCACCGCCTATCGTTATCTCGCGGAATCTGCCCGTGAGAAGTTTAAGCAAAGGGTGGAGGATGAAACCTGCGGCCATACCGACCCCGATATTGAACGTGAACGGCATGAGCACCACGACCGCAAAAGCGGGCACGACTTCGGTGAAGTCCTCGAACTGAATCTCCTTTACCGACTCCATCATCAAAACGCCTACAATCACAAGCGCCGGAGCGTAAGCGAACGCAGGGATCGCGGTAAAAAGCGGGGCGAAGAAAAGACAAACCAGGAACAGGACCCCCGTAACCACTGCGGTAAGCCCTGTTCTTCCGCCGGCCTCGATGCCCGTTGCGCTCTCGATATACGTCCCCGTCGTCGTCGTCCCCAGCAGCGCACCCCACACTGACGCGATTGCGTCGCAGAGCATGGGCTTTTCAATTTCCGGCAGTTCTCCCTTTTCATTCAAGAAGCCCGCCCGGGCTGAAACACCGATCAGAGTTCCTATCGTATCGAAGAAGTCCATAAGAAAGACCGGCAGAAACACCGCAAGGATAAACCCCGGATCACGGAAAGCGGAGAAATCGAGGTGTATTTCCGTAAACGGCCACAGTGAAGCGGTTTTCCCAAGGGCTGAGAAATGCGGGAGCGCCACGATCGATCCGCCGGGAGCGGGTGCGATTCCCGATACAATACCGACCACATAACTGAGAAGTATGACCCCCAGTATCCCCCCCGGAAGGCGCCAAAGGATCGCGACGCCCATTGCCAGGAAACCAAGCACACCCAGTATGGTCCGGGGCTCCGCAAGCTTGCCCAAAGCCACAGGAGGTCCCCCGGCGGGTCCCCGCGCTATGAAGCCAATTTTCTCAAGACCGATGAAGGCGAGGAAAAGCCCTATTCCGACAACAAAGCTGTACCTCAGCCCCCGTGGTACCGCATTAGCCAAGGCGCCGCGCAGCCCAAGCAAAGTCAGAATTACAAAGAGCACCCCGCCTGCAAGAACCGCCGCTAATCCCTGCTGCCAGCTGTAACCCAACGCCCCCACTACGGTAAAGGCGATGAACGTATTCTCCCCCATGTAAGGGGCGATGGCCAAAGGCCGGCGCGCGTAAAACCCCATAAGCAGCGTGCCGACCGCAGCGGCAAGACACGTTGCGACGGCGGTGGCGTCGCGCGGCAATCCTGCAGCTGCAAGTATTCCGGGATTCACAGCCACAATGTAGGCCATGGCGAGAAAAGTAGTCACGCCTGCGACTACTTCTCTTCCTACCGTGCTCCCGTACTTCCTTATCTCGAAATATCGCTCCAGCCGGTGCAGCCGCTCAGCTCCGTCCTCCATCGCCGATCCTTTCGCCCGCGTCCGCCTTCAGGAGAAACATTCAGCGCTTGTAGCCGAACTTACGCAAAAGTTTCTTACGTTCCTCGATCTCAGCCTCGCCCTCGACACCCTTCGGAGGACTGCCGTCCATGACCCCCAGTACCCCTCTGACGCCTTCTTCTTCAGCCACAACGACTCGAACCGGATTGGCCGTAGCGCAGAAGACTTGGCATACTTCGCGGCACGCCAGCACGTCTTTCAAGACGTTTATGGGGAAGCCTTCCCGCATGACGATCACAAAAAAGTGACCGCACGCAACATCCCGGGCGACTTGGATCGCGGCTTTGCGCAATTCCTCGTCGTTCCCGTCATGCCGGATCAGACAAGGCCCGCTCGCTTCGCAGAAAGCCACTCCGAACTTAATCGCGCCGTGTGCGTTTACCATGACCTCATAGAGGTCCTCAACCGTTTTGATGAAATGAGATTGCCCGAGAATAACGTTCGTGCCTTCCGGCACGCTCACAGAGACAACCTTCAGCTCCACAGCTCCCTCCTCAGCTTCAAAGGCCCTCTCCAGGCCGGACACCTCCACCGGCACGGGATCCTACGCAACAGAGGGGCAACGTACTTTAGAGCGAGCATTCTGTCAACCGGAAGGCGCGGTCCACTTGACCGGTGATTTGATTTACGCCATGCTGGAAGGCAGGGCGGAAGGGCCGGCGGGGCGACCGACACCAACGGCCGCTGCAGTGCTCCACCGGATCGAAGTACTGCAAAGGTGGTCCAAGGAAAGACGCGGCCAAGGAGGTTGAATCATGCGACATTCAAACCGTGCTTCGGTGCTGCTGCCGGCCGTCGGAACAGCATGCCTGCTTCTTTCCGGATGTGCGGATTTTTCCGTGCGCAAGGCAAGAAGCCCGGAAGACCCCGGCTTGCACTTTTTCATGCCCAAGCCATACCTCCTGGTATGGTGGGAGCGAAGCTTGACCGTCAAATCTCAAACCGTACTTGAGACGGTCGTCCCCCACTTCCAAATCCTCTACCTGCCGGACAGGCGGGAACGCTACACCGTAACCCAGCAGGTTTTTCTGGCCAGAGGAGATTTCGCCTACCGCTTGGCGGACGGTTGGCGGCTTGAAGGGATAAACGGAGAAATGGATACGACCGAGGTTCTTCGCATGCTTGCAAAACCCGCCGAAGCGGCCGCTGAAAGAGCGATACCGAGGGCCCAAGCCGCAGTGCCTCTGCCTCAAAGAACCCCTCTCCCTCCCCCGGCTCTTTTTGAACTTGTATGGGACGAGGGGAACGCGACCTACCTGTTTAAACCTGTAAAACTTCCGGGCTTCACGGATATACAAATTCCCGCCGCCGGGGATTAACCTTGCTCCCATGTCCCTCAGGACCGTAAAATCGTCAGACGCTCCAGCAGCTGCGACACCGTAACGTCGACCTGCGGAGGTGGAAGGGTCCTGGTGGGCCTCCTGGACTTCAAATCCAGTGCGGGGTGAAAAGAAAGCCCCGGGTGGGTTCGATTCCCATGCACCTCCGCCAATCTTTTTCGCACTTGCGCTTGGAACACCTTTTGCCTGAAGTTTCGAAGAAGAAAGGCGCCTGTTTGCCCAATGGCGGATTCCAACTTACCCGCGTCAAAAGTCATTGGGACGGCCGGCCATATAGATCACGGTAAGACCGCCCTTATACGTGCGCTTACCGGAATCGATGCTGATCGTCTTCCCGAAGAAAAGCGCCGGGGCATGACGATCGACCTCGGATTCGCTTACCTCGATCTGCCTCCGTTCGGAACCGTCGGCATAGTCGATGTGCCCGGTCACGAAGGCTATATCCGCAACATGCTGGCCGGTGCCACAGGCATTGACGTGGCATTGCTTGTTGTTGCAGCCGACGACGGGGTAATGCCGCAGACGCGGGAACACGTTGATATTCTGCGCCTGCTTGGTGTGCGCAACATGGTTTGCGCCATTACCAAGGCGGATCTTGTAGACTCTGAAACCCTCCAGCTTGCACGCGAGGACGTAAAGTCTTTTCTGGAAGAATCAGGTTATCCCGAAGCGCCTGTCATCGTGGTCTCTGCGTTAAAAGGCTCGGGCCTCAAAGAGCTTCGTGAGGCATTAAAGCAAGCCCTCGCCCGGGGCCGGCCGGCGCGCAGGGGGTATGCATTCAGGCTTCCAGTGGACCGATCTTTTGCACCGCTTGGGATCGGTTGTGTGGTTACAGGCACGGTATGGTCGGGCGAGATCCGCACCGGCGCGGAAGTGCAGGTCCTCCCCCAGGGGGCAGCTGCACGCGTACGGCGGATCCAGTGCCACAACAAGACGGTCGAAGCGGTCGGAGCGGGAAGACGTGCAGCGTTGAATCTTGCAGGCGTGAAGGCCGAGGAGGTACAGAGGGGCTGCGTGCTCGTAGAGCCTGGAGCTTACGGTACCTGGCCGTATCTCAACGCGCATCTCACGCTGTTGCCCGACTGTGCGAAACCTCTTCGAAGTTTCGAGGAGGTCCGGGTCCACTTGGGCACAGCCCAAACCACCGCTCGGGTGGTTTTCCCTGCAGGCGCCCTGCTTAAGCCAGGCCGAAGCAGTGTCTGCCAGCTCAGGCTTGAAAAGCCGCTTGTTGCAACCCGCGGCGACCGATTTGTGATCCGCAGGGAGACACCCGCGCGCACTCTGGGAGGAGGAGAGGTTCTGCTTCCCGGAGAAAAGAAAGTGAGAGCGAAAAACACCCAGGCGTTTGAGAAACTCGCACGGCTCAGAGACGGAGGAGCCCGGGAAGCGGTCGCGCTTGCAGTTGCATGGCACGGCGTAAGGTCTCCTGATCCCAAACGCCTTTCGGCCATGATTAATCTCCCGGAGCGGGAGCTCCAAGAAGTGCTGAAAGAGCTGATCGAAGATGGGACCTTGGTGGCCCTTTCAAGCGGGGCCGTTCTGCACAGCGAGGCCGCTGAGCGCCTGAAGCTTTCCATACTTGAGGGGCTGGGAAGACTTCACGCCCGAAATCCTGCCAGATCGGGCATTCCCCTTGGAGAGCTTCGGGGGGTACTGCCGGAGCTCCCGGAGGATCTTCTTACCGGTTTGCTTGAGATTCTGGTAAGTGAAGGCAGAGTGGTTTCGCGCCGAAATTCCTTTGCAATTGCAAGCCACAGCCCCGCTCTTACGGAAGAAGAGCGGCGGGTTCGGGAAGCCATACTTGAAGCCCATAAGAAAAACCCGTTCAATCCTCCCGGCCCGAGCGCCCTTGCAGAAGCCCTTGGCGTGCCGCAAGACTCTGTTACGGCGCAGCTTAAGCTTCTCGCCGAGGAAGGTATCCTTATCAGCCTTGCTCAAGGGGTTTTCCTTACGGCGGAAGCGGTTCAGGAAGCCATTGAGACGGCAAAGCGGCTGGCCCGAGAACGCGGTGCCTTCGCTGTTATGGACTTCCGGAACGCCCTGCGGACCACTCGAAAGTACGCGGTTCCCCTTCTCGAATACCTCGACCGCATGAAGATCACCTTGCGCAGGCCCGACAACCTTAGAGTCCTGCGCTGAGGTACAGGGGCCACGGTGGCAGCGGCGGAATCAGCTTGAGGCGAGACGATGAC
>CAZGYL010000075.1:0-12672 GCA_964529985.1 uncultured Planctomycetia bacterium
TAGTCAAGCGCTTCTATACGGGGGCCATGTCCCACGGCTCCATAAGCGCTGAAACCCATGAAGCGCTCGCCCTGGGAATGAACGCCATCGGAGCCATGAGCAACACGGGTGAAGGCGGCGAGGATCCTGAGCGTTACCGCAAGACTGTAAACGGAGTCAGTCCGAACTGCGGCATCAAGCAGGTTGCAAGCGGAAGATTCGGAGTCACGCTCGAATACCTCAGCCAGAGTCGAATGCTTCAGATAAAAATCGCGCAGGGTGCAAAGCCGGGTGAAGGCGGCCAGCTTCCCGGCCGCAAAGTGACCGAAGAAATAGCCCGCCTGAGGCATTCGACGCCGGGGGTTACGCTCATCTCCCCCCCGCCTCACCACGACATTTATTCGATCGAAGATCTGGCCCAGCTCATCTACGACCTGAAGTGCAGCAATCCGGGGGTCCTTGTTTCAGTGAAACTTGTAGCTGAGGTCGGTGTCGGCACCATTGCCGCCGGAGTTGCGAAAGGAAACGCCGACGAAGTCCTTATAAGCGGCTATGACGGCGGTACGGGTGCAAGCCCGCTCTCTTCGATAAAGCACGCCGGCATACCCTGGGAGCTGGGGCTTGCCGAAACACAGCAAGTGCTTGTTGCGAACGGACTCCGCGACAGGATCCTGGTGCAGGTGGACGGCGGACTGCGCACCGGGCGGGATGTTGTAATCGGAGCGCTTTTGGGCGCCGAGAGATTCGGCTTCGGCACCGCGGCGCTTGTGAGCTTGGGCTGCATACTGATGCGCAAGTGTCACCTCGGGACATGCCCGGTGGGGGTGGCCACCCAAGATCCGCGCCTGCGCAAGCGCTTTGCAGGCAAATCAGAGCACCTGAGCCGCTACATGCTCTTCGTAGCCGAGGAGGTGCGCAGGATCATGGCGCAGCTGGGGTTCCGCAGCTTCGATGAGATGGTGGGCAGGATCGACCGGCTTAACGTTCAAAAGGCCATTGATCACTGGAAAGCCCGTGGAGTCGATCTGAGCGCCATTCTGAAAGCTCCAGAAGCTCCGGCGGGCACCCCACTCCGCCGCACGCGGCCTCAACCCAACCGCCTTGATGATCACCTTGATTGGCAAATACTTAAGGCGATCGGGAAGAAAATCGACAAGGGCGAGCGTTGCGAACTTACCCTGCCGATCCGCAACGTTCACCGCACCGTGGGTGCGATTCTCAGCAATCGAATAGTGAAGAAACACGGTGCGGAAGGCCTGCCCGACGGAACCGTAACGATCACGTTCCACGGTTCGGCGGGCCAGAGCTTCGGTGCATGGCTTGCTCCCGGAGTCACCTTGAAACTTATAGGAGATGCCAACGACTATCTGGGCAAAGGGCTTTCAGGCGGAAGAATCGTCGTGCAAACTCCGCCCGGTTCTCCCTTCGAACCTCACACCAATATCATAGCCGGGAATGTGCTTCTTTACGGCGCGACTTCCGGCGAGCTTTTTATAAACGGTTTGGTGGGCGAGCGTTTCTGTATTCGCAACAGCGGAGCTGTTGCGGTTGTCGAGGGAGTCGGTGACCACGCCTGCGAATACATGACGGGCGGAACGGTGGTCGTGCTCGGACAGACAGGACGCAACTTCGCTGCGGGGATGAGCGGCGGGATCGCGTATGTGCTTGATGAAATGCAGCTCTTCGATACGCTTTGCAACCTCGACATGGTGGATCTTGAGGTGGTTCACAACGACGAAGATATAGCGCTGCTCCGTTCCCTTATCGAGAAGCACGTTAAGTGGACAGACAGCGCGCGCGGGCGTTACATCCTCGACAACTGGCGCTCCATGATCGGACGCTTCGTAAAGGTCATCCCGATCGAGTACCGCAAGTCGTTGGAGCGGCTGAGGGAAAGGGAAGAACGCACCGCCGACTTTACTCCAGCAACCGAGGAGGTCTACCCCGATGGACCCCACAGGCTTTCTTAAGTTCGCCAGAGAAAAAGTCCCGGAAAGGCCGGTAGAGGAAAGAAAGCGCGATTTTAAGGAGATCGCCCTTCCTCTAAGCCGAGAAGCCCTGCTGCGTCAGGCCGCCCGCTGCATGGATTGCGGTATTCCTTTCTGCCACGGCTTCGGGTGTCCGGTTTACAACAGGATCCCGGAGTTCAACGATTTGGTGCACAGAGGCAAATGGCGCGAGGCGGCTGAGAATCTCCACAGCACCAATAACTTCCCGGAAATAACAGGCAGAGTATGCCCGGCTCCGTGCGAGGCCGCCTGCACGCTTTCCATAAACGATGATCCGGTACTTATCAAACACATCGAGTATCAGATCGCAGAGCGGGCGTGGGAGGAAGGCTGGGTGGAGCCTTGTCCCCCCAAGCGTCTTACGGGAAAACGAGTCGCGGTGATCGGTTCGGGACCCGCAGGCCTTGCAGCGGCCCAACAGCTTCGCAGGGCGGGACATGAGGTGGCGCTTTTTGAGAAAAGCGACAGGATCGGAGGGATTCTCAGATACGGCATACCGGATTTCAAGCTCGAAAAATGGGTGATCGACAGGCGCCTGCGGCAGCTAGCGGCCGAAGGAGTCACTTTCCACACGGAGATCACTGCCGGAGAGGATGTTTCCCCCCACTACCTGCGCAAGATGTACGACGCGGTATGCCTTGCGATCGGAGCCGGTGTGCCGCGGGACCTGAAGGTACCCGGACGCGAAGGCGCTGAGAACATTCACTTCGCCATGGAATACCTGACCCAGCAGAATCGGGTCGTAGCCGGAGATCATATTCCTCCTGAGGAACGCATAAGCGCTGAGGGGAAGGTCGTTCTTGTAATCGGCGGAGGCGATACGGGAAGCGACTGTATAGGAACCGCCAACCGCCAGGGCGCAATCGAGGTCCACCAGTTCGAGATCCTGCCCGAGCCGCCGAAAACCGTACCGGCGGACACCCCCTGGCCTTGGTGGCCGCGCATACTTCGGACCTCCACCTCGCACCAGGAAGGCTGCAAGCGCTTCTGGAGTGTGAAAACGACGGGCTTTACGCGTAAAGGGCCGCGGGTGACCGAAGTTCATGCCGTAGAGGTCGAATGGTTCAAAGAGAACGGCCGCTGGAACATGCGGGAGAAGCCGGAGACCGCCTTCTCGCTGAAGGTGGATCTGGTACTGCTTGCCATGGGCTTCCTGCACCCTGAACGCCGCGGCTTGGTTGAGAAATTCGCCCTGGCCCTGGACGGCCGCGGGAACGTGGCGGTGCGCGATTTCATGACTTCAGAGGAAGGTGTTTTTGCAGCCGGTGACGCAATGTTGGGGGCCTCCCTGGTTGTGCGGGCGATAGAATCCGGCAGACAAGCTGCAGCTGCAATCGACCGATATCTTAGGGGCCGGTGACCCCCCGGCCGGCTTGTGGGCAAGGCCGCGGATCGGTATAATCGCGGCCGCAAAACGCGCGGGGCTCCGAACAACGCAGAACAAGAGGTAAGCATGAAGGTCAGTGAAGCGAAACGCGGACAAGTCGTCGAAATGGACGGCGAACTGTGGGCGATCGTTGACATTGACTTCACCAAACCGGGCAAAGGCCCGGCCTATTACCAGATCAGTTTCAAGAACCTCAGCCGGGGCAATGTCATCCAGCGCCGCATGCAAGGGGATGACCAGCTTAAGTTCGCGTTCCTTGAAACGCGCGAAATGGAGTACCTGTATCAGGAAGGCGACGCGTACGTTTTTATGGATCTTGAAACGTACGAGCAGATCTCCATACCGGGTGAGCGCATCAAGGACGCCATGCGCTTTGTGAGGCACAACGCCGTGGTGCGCGTTCAGTTCTATGAAGAAAACGTCGTCGGTCTGGACCTTCCGGCGGCTGCGGTGCTGAAGGTCGTGGAGACGGAACCGAGCGCCCGCGGTGATACCGTCAAGAACGTCACAAAACCCGCTGTGCTTGAGACGGGGCTGACCCTGAAAGTGCCGGCGCACATAAACGAAGGCGAATTCGTTAAGGTCGACACACGAACCGGTGAGTTTATAAGCCGCGCCTCGGAGGACGAAATCCCCGCCGAGGAGTAACACCGGACTGCCGGGGCGGGATCAAACACGGGCCTTGCCGGCCAAAGCTTCACGCAGCGCCTGAAGACTTTCCCTTTTTCCCATTGCAATGAGAACTTCACCGGGGCGAATCACATAGTCGCTAGGCGGATTGAAAATCATATCCTGGGAGCGCGTTCTGCTCCCGACGACGATTATCCCGAACCGATCCCTCAGGCGCGCTCCGACCAGCGTCTGCCCTACAAGCGGTGAGTCTTCGGGCACAGGGATCTCTTCAATTGCCAGCTCCACATTGGTTGTGCTTGTTGCAACCTCAATGAAATTAAGCACGTGGGGCCGCACGGCGGCCTGCACCAGGCTGTGTGCTCCGATCAAGTACGGGGAGATTACTTTGTCGGCCCCCGCGCGCAGAATCTTATCTTCCGCGGTTTCATCCTCGCTTCGTCCTACGATATAAAGCCGCGGATTCAAATCGCGCGCGATCAAAACGGTATAAACGTTTGAAGCGTCGGTTCCAAGGGCCGAGATAAGACAGCGGGCGTTTTCTATACCCGCCGCTCTGAGGACCTCCTCTTCTGTTGCATCCCCGATGATATAGAAATAGCCTGCGTGCTTAAGCTGCTCTTCCAAGGAACCGTCGCGTTCCACAACCACAAAGGGGATCTTCTCCCTGGAAAGTTCCGTGGCGACGATCTGGCCGATCCTGCCGAAGCCGCACAGAATCGTATGGTTCTCAAGCTTGGCGATCATGCTTCTCAATTTCCTCCGGACAAAATAGTTCCGAAGCTCCCCCTCAATGAGCAGTTGGGAGAAGCTTCCCAGTGCGTAAGCCCATGTGGCCACACCCAGCACCACAAGCAGAATTGTGAAGATGCGGCCCGGTCCGCTCAGCGTTCTGACCTCCCGCAGGCCCACAGTGGTCACGGTGATCACCGTCATGTAGAGGGAATCCAGCAGGTTCCAGCCCTCGACCGCCATGTACCCCACCGTGCCGAAGACAAGCAGACCGGTAATCAGAAGGGCCACGATGCGCAAATGGTTCGTCACTTCCCTTCCGTCGGTCAGAGTATGAGGACAATAGCGGTTTCGCATGGCCCCAGTTATCCCGGTGCAAGGCGGTCTCGTCAAGCTGAAGCGGCCCCGGCGGCCTCTCTTCCCGGCCTGCCTCCCCGGTATTATAATCGGCCCATTGCCCTTCGAACGTCGGCCTGTTGCAGGAGATCAAGGGCCGTCCGAAGGGAAAATGCCCGGAAAGCTCGGATTTCCTCCAAAGGCGGATAAGAAACGGAGTTTCGGTATGAAGTACCGGATTAAGGTCCTTAACGCCATTGCGGAAGAGGGGCTGAAGCTCCTTGAGGAGGACTTCACATGCTCCCCTGACGAGTCTGACCCGCATGGAATTCTGGTCCGAAGCGCTCAGGTCGATACAGACCGCTACCCTTCGCTGCTTGCGGTCGCCCGCGCCGGGGCCGGGGTAAACAACATCACGGTGGATAAGGCCACCGAACGGGGCATCTGCGTCTTCAACACTCCGGGGGCGAACGCCAATGCCGTTGCGGAGCTTGTCTTCATTGTGCTGGGCGCTTTCGCCAGGAATATCCTGCATGCAATGGACTTCTGCAGGCGGCTGCGGGAGCTGCCGGACGACCGAATAAGCGAAGAGGTGGAGCGGGGCAAGCGCTCCTACCGGGGATTTGAGCTTGCGCGCAGAACTCTCGGGGTACTGGGGCTTGGGAAAATAGGCGTGCGGGTGGCCAACGGCGGGGTCGAACGCGGCATGCGCGTCATAGGCTTCGATCCTCACCCGACGATTCAGAATATCCACGCCCTTTCTCCTGAGGCCAAGATCGCTGAGACCTCGGGGGAGGTGGTTGCAGCGGCCGACATACTGACCCTTCATATGCCGCTCAGCGACGCAACCCGGGGTATGGTCAACCGCCAGTTCCTGAAAGCTCTAAAGCCGGGCGCGATCTTGGTGAATTTCGCCCGCGGCCCCATTGTGAACGTGGAAGACGTCTGTGCCCTTCTGGACGAGGGCAAGCTCGGGGCTTATATCACCGACTTCCCCACCAAGCGGCTGCTTGACCACCCCAAGGTCATTTGCACGCCCCACCTCGGCGCAAGCACAGAAGAGTCTGAGGAGAATTGCGCCATCATGGCTGCAAAAGAGCTGCGCGCTTACCTCAAACTGGGCCACGTTTCCCACAGCGTGAACTTCCCGACCATTGAATCCCCTCCGGACCGTTCCTTCACAAACCGGCTTATAGTAATCAACCGCGACATTCCGAAAATGATCGGTTGGGTTTCACAGGCTCTGGGTGAGTTTGGATTGAATATCGAGAGTTACCGGAACGAGAGCAACGGAAGGATAGGCTACAACATCGTGGACCTGCGCTGTGAAGTAAGCAGCGAGGTGATCCGCAAAATCGAAGAGAATCCCGACGTAATCCGCACCAGGGTCATCCCCCTTGGCAACAACGGCTGATTTGATTCGTCCGGCCCGACCGCCGGTGCCGCCCGCGCTTATCGTCTTTCAAGGGAGGCATTGTAGCGATCGATGGCCTCGGGCGTGTAAATAACGTCGTACAGCCAACTTCCCAGGAAAAGCAGCCCTCCCATTCCCCCTACGGTGTAGCCCGAGTATTCCACGAACCTCAGGTCGTCGTCGGACCGGCCGGCGAAAACCATACCCGTACCCGCCCCTAAGGCAAGCAGGGAGTAAGCTTCCATGAGCTCGATCTCTTCGGCCTTCTTATGATCACCGGCGTACCGGTGGCCCAGGCCGTGCCAGAGAAGACCGGGGAAAATCGCAAGCAGTTCGCCGATGATAACCGAACGCGGCTGCTCCTCAGGAGCGAACCCGGTGTACTGGGGACCGCTCCGGCACCCGAGAAGTTGGAGCACAAGCAGCGTGAGCGCCGCTTGCATTACGCATTTTTTTATTCTCTGCATGAATTCCTCGCTTCCGAGCTTCTCACCGGCCAGATACAGCCTCAACTTATGATATCGGCTTGCAGGAGACCGGAGGATAGAAAGTCCGCAAAATCCAAAGACTTCCGTCGCGCCGGCGCCTCTGCGCCCTTATCAGACCGCTTCCCTGCTGTATACTGGACCGAGTCGCCTGAGGGGACCGGCGGCTCGAAGGACACTCCGGTCTTCACTTGAGTTCCGTCTTCCGGAGGTAACGGGTATCCAGGAGCGAAATCATGACCCTGCATCGTTTTCCGGCCAGAGTTCACGAAGATCAGCACCTCCTGCGCTCACGAAAAGTCCATGAGGACTTTACCGCGACCGATCCCTGGAGAGTGCTCAGGATCATGGGCGAGTTCGTGGAAGGGTTCGAGACGCTTTCAAAGATCGGCCCCGCGGTTGCGATTTTCGGATCTTCCCGCTGTCCTCCTCACAACGAGTACTATAGAGCCGCCGAAAAGGCCGCGGCTTTGCTTGCTCAGGAGGGTCTTGCGATCATAACCGGCGGAGGGCCCGGGATCATGGAGGCGGCGAACAAGGGGGCTTTTGAAGCCGAAGGGATCTCCGTGGGTTGCAACATTCAGCTGCCGTTTGAGCAGAAACCCAATCCTTATCAAACTATTTCACTTGAGTTTCGTTACTTCTTCGTACGGAAGATGATGTTCGTCAAGTACTCGGTTGCGTTTCTCATCTTTCCGGGCGGCTTCGGCACGATGGACGAGCTTTTTGAAGCGCTCACCCTCACGCAGACTCACAAGATAGAGCAGTTTCCGATTGTTTTGTACGGCTCTTCATATTGGAAGGGGCTGTTGGATTGGCTGCGCCGAACCATGCTCTCAAACGGTTGCATTTCTCCTGAAGATTTAGAAATCTTTACTGTCAAAGACTCGCCTGAAGAGGCCGCCCGCTACATAATCGAGCAGTGCCGCGAGTACGAGTTCCTCAGCGTAAACGAAGGGGGCGGCTCTGAGCCCGGGAAATGAGCCGCCTTCCGGGCGCCTGCACGCCTCAGGACCGCCGAAAGCCGGCCGCGGAGGCTCCCGGCGTCCCAGTCTCTCTGCCTTACGGTAAATTTCCGCTTAAGGTTTGCTTTTCATCATTCCCCCTCTAAACTGGTTTGTAATAGGCTCGTTCCTGAAAGGGCTGTCGGGTTTTCGGGCCTCTTCCCGGTTCACGGTGGAGGAAAAAGCGCTCTGTGAAGCGCTCAGGAGGTGCCCATGCTCCGGATCGCAACTATCTCGGCCGTTCTTGCATTACCCTGCCTGCTTGCCGGTTCCACCGGCGGTATCGTCCTTGTCCCTGCCAAGCTCCCTCAGGGTGACGCTGCTTCCCTCACAGTGACCACAGTTGATCTTCGAACCGGAGCACCTGCAGGGGGCGTTCCTATACGGGTTGAGCTCCGTTCCGCCGACGGCTCGATTGTGCTTCCTCTTTTCGAAGGAAACACGCTTGCCGACGGCTCGGCGCTGGTGAAATTCACCGTGCCCAGGTCATTCCAGGGGCCTGCCGAAGTTGTGGTGACAACACCCGAAGAGACTTTCAAGGCCCAAACCACGATCACCCGCGGTCCTGTGGTTCTGATTGAAACGGATAAACCGCTCTACCAGCCGGGGCAAACAATACAGGGTCGCGTTTTGCTTCTTAACAACGCGCTTGCGCCGCAATCGGGAGAAGTGGAGATCGTTATAACTGACGGTAAGGGTATCAGGGTTTTCCGCAAGACCCTGGAAGTGAACGAATTCGGAGCTGCGGCGTTCCGCTTGCCTCTTGCACGCGAACTCAACCAGGGCAGGTGGACCATAACGGCCACTGCGGGGGACAGTCGCACAAGCCTTTCGGTTCAGGTGGACAGGTATGTGCTGCCGCAGTTTTCGGTTGATGTCGCCTTTGAGAAGGACTGGTTCCTGCCGGATGAAGAGATAAAGGGCACGGTGGAAAGCCGCTATTTCTTAGGCAAGAACGTACAAGGCGAAGCAACGATTACAGCTGAGCGCTATGTGGGTGTTTGGGAACAGTACGCTGAAGTGACGGTTCCCGTGGTAGACGGCGCAGCCGTTTTTGCGCTTCCTCCCGTGCAATACGTTACAGGCACTCCAGGTGATAAAGGCGACAGCGCCGTGAACATCACGGTGAAGGTCACTGACACGGGCGCTCACAGCGAAGCGACTACAAGAGTGGTAAAAATAGCGAACGCGCCTGTTGAAGTACGCTTGATCGCTCAGGAGCAGTCGATCGAACCCGGCTTTGATTTCTCCTTCCTGGTTGTCACGGAAACGCCGAGCGGCGTTCCCCAAGACAGGGAAGTCGAGCTCACAATAACGTTCAGGGGCGATGAAGGAGTACTTGAAGAAATCAACGACAAGGTAAGAACACAGGGCGGTGAGATCCTCGCGCAGTACAAGGTTCCGGAAAAGGCGCTTTCGGCCAACGTCGAAGCCCGCCTGCAGGAAGGCGATCACGTTTCAACAGCCTACCTGAATGTGCTTTCCAGTTATTCCCCCACTGCAAGCTTCCTGCACCTCTCGCGTGCGCAGACCGACGAAGTGCCCGTAGGCGGGGAAGTGGTCGTCGAGGCAACGACGACCCACGGAGGAACGCTCTTCTGGGAGGTCCTTGCAGCGGGACGAGTTCTCGCCGTGGGAGCTACAAGCGGCCGGCGGATCAACTTCACAGCCACCTATGACATGCTGCCCAAGATACGGGTCGTGGGATACGTTCTTAATCCGGGAAACGAGCTTGCCTGCGACACCCTTGAGGTACCTGTCGCGCTGAGCTCGCCCCTTGAGCTTGATGTGTCTTTCTCCACCGAGGAAGCCCGGCCGGGTGAGGAAGTGATCCTTTCCATCAACGCGCACCGTAAATCCCTCATCGGGCTTTCTCTTGTGGACTCCTCCTTGCAGTACTTGGCCGGCGAAAGGCTCACTCTGCGCAACCTGTTTGAGGATCTTGAGAAACGGTACATGGAACCTCAGGCCGAAGTGCACGAAGGCGATGTTTGGTCTCCGGTTTTGATCCCCGGACCGAAAGATCTCCTTGCTTCGGCAGGTCTTTCGATAGGAACTTCCGAGGCCATAAGCGTTCCCGAGGGCCGCCAGGCGGATCCGTGGCTGCGCTGGAGGATCGGAGTGGAACCGTGGCTTGAAGAAGGGGTTCTGCCTCCTTTTGCAGACGTTGATCTAGCCGGAGGCACAAACGGGCTTGCCGAGGTGAAACGAGTCCGCCAGTTCTTCCCTGAAACTTGGCTCTGGGAACCTCTTCTTCTCACGGACGAACATGGCCGCGCTCAGCTCACGCTTACGTGCCCGGACACCATAACGACTTGGAACCTCAGAGCGGTGGCCAACAGCGCTTCCGGCCTGGCGTTGGCGGAAGCGGATATCAAAGTTTTTCAGGAATTTTTCGTTGAACCTGACATTCCCGTCGAAGTGGTGCGCAACGAGGTCTTTCCGGTCAAACTGCGGATCTTCAACTACGAATCCGAACCTCAGGATATCTTCCTCCAGCTTCAGCCCGCCTCCTGGTTCGAACTTGAGGGCGAGCCTCAGGGCTCGGTTTCGGTGGGGCCGAATGACGTGACCGCTTTTACCGTCAAGATCCGCCCGATCGCAGTAGGCACGTTCCCGCTTGAGGTGACCGCACGGGGGCCGCTTTCTGCGGACGCCGTCGTGCGGAAGGTAAGAGTCGTACCTGAGGGGATTCCGGTCACCACGGTTGAGAACGGAGTGCTTCTTGCGGGCGACCGGAAGAGCTTCTCTTTGGATTTCCCGCCTGAAACAGTACCTGACTCAGGTATTATTACGGTCGCCATCACACCGAGCATTGTAGCCCAAGGCATGGGCAATCTTGATGACCTCCTCGGCATGCCGTACGGGTGCGGCGAGCAGAATATGATCTTCTTCGCGCCCGATGTCGAAGTGCTCAGGTACCTTCAGGCCACAGGAGATGTCCAGCCTGAGATCCGCGCCACCGCAGAGCACTACATCAACGTCGGCTACCAGCGCCAGCTCACCTTCAGGCGATCCGACGGATCTTTTTCCGCTTTCGGCGAACAGGATCCGGAGGGGAGCACATACCTGACTGCTTTCGTGCTCTCTACGTTCGCAGGCGCGCGCGATATCCGCGACGTGGATCCCGGAGTCCTTGCTTCGGCCGCGGGCTATCTGGTCGACCACCAGGAGGCCGACGGCTCATGGCACCCTGAAGGATTCCTCCACCACCAGGAACTCCGCGGCGGCCTTGAGGGTGATTACGCGCTTACAGCATATGTAGCCAAGGCGCTCGCCGAGTATGATCCTCAGGCCACCTCTTCCGCACTCGGTGCAGCCCGTGCATACCTGGCCGGTCACAGAACCGAGGTGGCTGACAAATCGTATCCGCTGGCTGTTGCAGCTTACGCGTTGAGCATGATTCCCGGCGCGCAGCAGGATCTATCCACAACGCTTGATCTCCTTCTCGAACTCGCTCAAAACGGCGAGACCGGAATCCACTGGGAGCCTTATCCCGTTGAGACCACGGCCTACGCCGCTCTGGCGCTTATAGCGGCCGGCAGGCCCGAGGCGGCCTCGGCCATAGACTTTCTGGTGAGCCGGCGCGGCGCTCTGGGAGGCTTCGGCAGTACCCAGGATACGGTTATGGCGTTTCGAGCTCTGACCCGCGCGGCGCTTCAGGCGCGCCGGGGGGTTGAAGGCTCGATCGAAGTTGCGGTCGACGACAAACCCGTTCATACCTTTACTGTGAACGCCTCCAATTACGACATCCTTCAAACAACGGAGCTTCCCGCCGGGAAGCAGGCGCTCCTGAGCTTCGAAGGAACGGGTAAGGTGACTTACCAGATCGTGCGACGCTATAACGTGCCCGGGGAATCGGTTCCCCCTCAGCGCACAATGCTTATCACCGTCGATTACGACACGCAGCATGTTTCGGTTGACGACCTTTTGGATGTCCACGTCACCCTCACTTACACGGGCCTGCGCGAGCGCACGAACATGGTTATAGCCGATGTGGGGGTTCCCACGGGTTTCGAGCCTGTGCAGGAAAGCCTTGATGCGCTCATCGAAGGAAAGAAAGTCGAACGAATCGAGCGCGCCGTAAGAAAGATCATTTTCTATGTTTCAGAGCTCACGCGCGGGGAACCTCTTAAGTTCGATTTTCAGGTCCGAGCGCTCTTTCCGATCCGTGCCGCGCCCGCTCCGAGTATCGCCTACGATTATTACGAGCCCGATGAGAAGGGAATCGATCCCGGAACGGGTCTTACGATCGGCGCCTCGGTCTTTCTGCGCGGTGATGCCAACGGAGATGGGGCGCGCGATATCTCGGATGCGGTCTCAATCCTCCAATATCTTTTCGGAGGATCCGAACTTGACTGCCCTGATGCCGCCGACACCAACGACGACGGCGTGCTTAACATCGCCGATCCGATCTTCCTTCTGGGGTATCTTTTTGCAGGCGGCCCCGATCTGCCCGAACCATCGGAAGAACCGGGAAGCGATCCGACGCTCGACGGCCTGACCTGCAGCAGGTAAGAGGAGCGTTGCCGCCCCGTGTCTCTTTGCGTAGAATCTATGCCCGTTGTTTAACGCCGCCCCGGCCGGGCGGCCGGGTGAAATCAACGCTGCAGAAAAATCAGGAGGCGCCATGGCGGATCCAAAGCGTTTGAAAATCCTGGAAAAGGCCCTGTCCGACCAAAACGGCGTTCGGAGG
>CAZGYL010000076.1:0-12490 GCA_964529985.1 uncultured Planctomycetia bacterium
GCTGGGCGGCGGCCCGCCGGGTATCTGCGGACCGGTCGTTTCTCCGGATACGATCGCCTCCCGTGTCGTTCCGTTACAACCGGGAAGAGCGAAAACAAGAAGCGATGCCACAAAGACGGTACAGAGGAGAAACGGCACCCTCCAAGCGAACAACAGCCCTGCGGCCCCACTTCGTCCTTTCTCCTGCTTCACAGCGACCTCCTTTCGGCGGCGGCCCTTGCTTCACCGACCGCCGCACGCAGGCTAAGTCCAGCCCGTACGAGCTTCATTTTAAGCATGCGTCTCCGTCAGAGTCTTGTGCCGATGGTACCATACACCTGCGGCACGGACACCTGCTTGCCGGCCGTTCTCACGGGCGTTACAGAACAAAGGCCCACACGCTTTCATGCAAACGGTGTTCCTCCGGCGTGAGGATGCCCGTTGAGCGGCATATACCCGGCTCCGTCCAGGCCCCAGGCGGACTTCTGACGGCTCTTCTTGTAAGAAGCTCTTTACGGCTGTGCTGTCCTGACACACCCCGGCTTTTGGTGGTCCTCAACGAGCCCCAAAAAGCCTTCTCACAGGGTGCTATCGTCTCTCTCGATTACAAGTTACGATTATACAGAGAGCCGAAATCGCAGTCAACGGACCCCAAAAACCAATGAAAAACGCTCCGTTTGACGCCAAAAACCGGCGTGAAAAACAAAAAGGGCGCCTGCGCCGGTTCCTGCGGAACGCTCTGGCTCCGGAGCTTGCTCTCCTCGAGTCATTTCTAGCCGCTTTGTTCCGCCTTCGGGCGGGGTGGATCGTAATTCTACTGCTTTCGTTGGGACTTCACTCTGCGCTCTTGCCCCTGGTCATGCTCCGCCCACCGGCACGCCCTCCCTCCAGGCCGAAACACGTCGCGTTACACCTCCGGTTTCTGCGCAAGGCCAAAAGGCCCGTCGCTCCGAAGGTCAAGCCGCAGACGGAAGTACAGAGGCCGGCCGTGACTCCCCCGGTCAAGGCGAAGAAACCTCTTCGCTTCCCGCCTCCCGCCGGGACGATCAAACAAGCTTCAGGTTCTCCCAAAAAGGCAAAGCCTGGTAAACGACCTCTGGGGGTGTTCGGTCTGGGTTCGGGTCCCCGCTCAGGCGGGGGAGGCGGTACCGGGGGGACCGGGGGAAGTAAAGGAGCTCTTCTAAGACGGTACGGCGGGTCTGATCAAACGGAAAAGGCAGTCATGGACGGGCTTGCCTGGCTAGCGGAGCACCAAGCCGAGGACGGCAGGTGGGATTGCGATGGCTTTGAGGCACTGTGCCCCGCAGAAGACAGGTGCGGCGGAGCTGGGAATCCTCAATACGACGTAGGAGTGACCGCTCTTGCCCTCGCCGCTTTCCTGGCGCAAGGCAGAGAAGCGAGAAAGAAGTGGCCCGGCGTTGTAGAAAAAGCGCTTCGCTTCCTATCCGAAGAGCAACGCTCTAATGGAGCATTCGGCGTAGAGGAAGCGAGTTTTATGTACAACCAAGCAACCGCCACTTACGCTATGGCTTATGCCGCCGCTCAATTCCCCACACGTCCCGTCAAGCGTGCGGTTCAGAAAGCGCTAGCCTTTATTGCGGCAGCCCAGCAAGCAGCGGGAGGCTGGGATTACACAAGTGAGAAAACCGGGCGGAACGACCTATCGATATCCGGGTGGCAGATCCTTGCTATACACGCTGCCAAGAAACGCGGTTTCTCTTACCCGGAAGATTCTCTGATGCGCGCCGCTTCGCTGGTAAGGCGCATGGTGCTTCCTGACAAGCGCTCTGTTATTTATGCCGACAGTCGGCTGGGCGCGCGGGAGCTTCGGCCGGGACTTATCCCCGTGGCTCTCCTCGGGCTCCTGCTCACAGGTCAATCCACACGTGATCCGCTTGTCCGACTCCTTGCTGACGAGACCTTAGGCCGCCTTCCCAATGCAGCTCAAAGAGTCGAATGGAAACGCACGGGCCAGTCACTTTACTACTGGTACTACGGTACGCTGGCGCTTTTTGAGCTTGGTTCTCCTTGGTGGCCCAAGTGGAACCGCGCAATGCAGGCTGAACTCCTCCCACTGCAGCGCAAAGAAGGTCATGCGAAGGGAAGCTGGGATCCCGACCGCAATTGGATCGGCAAGGTGGGGGGCCGAGTCTGTGCAACTTCTCTGGCGGTGCTTACACTGGAAATTTACTATCGTGTGGTTCCGCTGCAGAACAACGGATCCCAAACCGGAGATTCCTCTCTATGAGTCAAGGTGAATTGAGAGCGCTTTCAGTAGATACGATCCGCCTGCTCGATCGAGTGACAATCGAGGTGCTGGGGATTCCGGGACTGATCCTCATGGAAAACGCCGGACAGGGTTCAACGACAGTGCTCCTTGAGCAGTTGGGCTCTGATCCATGGTCCGAACCCGTGCTTGTTCTAGCCGGTCAAGGAAACAACGGCGGAGACGGATTCGTCATTGCCAGACAGCTCTGGAATCATGGAGTAAACATGGAAGTACTTTTCTTCGGGAGTGAAACGAAGTTTCCCCCTCAATCCGACGCTGCAGTGAACCTCCGCTGCGCCCGCGCGACCGGAGTTTCGGTTCACGAAGTGCGCGGGGTTTCGGCCGAGGTGATCGAGGCGGTCGGAAAGGCCGGTTGCTTCGTAGACGCTCTTTTCGGCACGGGCCTGCGAAGGCCCCTGGCTTCGCCCTACCCAGAGCTTTTTGAGCGGGTGCGCAGCACCGGGAAGCCTGTCCTGGCCGTGGACGTGCCTTCCGGGCTCAACGCCGATACCGGGGAAATCATGGGGGCTGTGCTTCCTGCAAAAGTGACCACAACTTTCGCTGCCGCCAAACGAGGCTTTTTCCGTGCTGAGGGATCGAACTGCGCAGGTCGCTTGGTGGTTGTACCCATAAGCATTCCCAGATCCCTTATAGAACAGGCGCTTCAGAACGAAGAAGGCTTCTGCTCCTGGGCTCGCTCAAAGCTCTCAGAGGCGGCTGAGGGCTGAGGGGCACGGCCCTTTCCGCTGAAAGGCCCGAAGTCGCAAACCCAAGCAGCCCTTCTTGTTGCGGGAATCCGAGATTCGGTGGAAAACAAATTTGGGCCCCGGGCCGCCTCTTTGTAGTAAAATTGGTAGGAAAATGTGAAAAGATCGAAACGGCCGGCGGCCTATTGCATACAGATCCGCAGCCGCCCGAAACGATGATTAGGAGCGAAAACTTCGAGGACGGTTATGATCGACCTTCTTGAAAAAATCCAGTGGATCGTAAGCGGCGTTGTGGTTCTTCTGTTTGCAGGGTTTTTCGTATACCCGGGCCTTCCGAAACCGCTTCCCGACATTCTGCCGCCTCAGTCAGCGGTCTCGGCCCAGGAGTTTGAGCGCGGTTTGACCAAAGAGCAACTCTCCGAGTACCGCAGGAAAATCATAAAGGCGAGCAGCGCGGCCAAGAAGCTGAGTAGAAGTATGGGGGCCGTTAAAACCGAGCAGAGGTTTGTGCCTCCCGAGGTGTACGAAGTAGGCAGGGACTTCCGGCAAGCCGTGGCTCAAGCCAAGCTTGTTCAAGGGGTCTGGGACAAGCGTAAGAGGGTTGTTAAGCTCACCGGTTTCAAAGAAGGATCCTATTTACCCAGCCTGGGATTCAAAGAAGGAGACACAATCGAGCTTATTGACGGCGCTCCTCTTCCCTCCGATCAAGCAGAAGCTCGACGCCTCTACGAAGAGAAGCTGCGGGATCTTGAAAACGGAGGGGCGATAACCGTTACGGTGAACCGAGGAGGCCGTCGTATCAACATGTCATTCCGGCTTTCGGATCTTCAAATGATCAGTCGCTGACGGCGTTCAAGGAACTTTACTCGACGTTGGAAGCAATGCACCAGAGGTGGCGGTCGGTGCGGATCAAGATCCGATTCCACACGGCGATCGGGGAAGCGATAACTTTTTCCGAAAGATCGATTTGCGATTCCAGCTGGAATGCCTCCCCGAGGCGGACGACGTAAAGAGTTCCTCTTTCGCGTACCGCGTACAGATGTCCTCCGGCGATAAGCGGAGACGCGTAGAACTTACCGCGGCCTCTCGGAAACTTCCCGCGCCAGATGTCCTTTCCCGTCGCCGGATCAATACAATTGATTTCGCCGAAGTCGCTGAGTACATACACCCGTCCTTTATGCGCTGCAGGCGAAGGCACAAACGTACCCGCATCGGTGCGTTTCCATACGCGGTTGTTCTTTGTCACATCGCCGCGTCCACCCAGTCGGATCCCGTGCAAGCGTGGCTGGCCGCGGTCGGCACGGCCGCACGGGACAATGACCATGTCGCCCGAGACAACCGGCGTTGCCACCGAAGGCCACATGCGTTTCCCTTCGGGATTGAAACCGCCGCAGAACCAAATGATATTTCCGTTCGCTGCATCGTGAATCGTAAGCCGGTGGGCTCCCCACACCAAAATCCGTTCTTTTCCGCCGCGGGTCAACACGATCGGCGTGGTATAAGCCTGTCGCCCCTCGGTCGGTGTCTCATAATTCCGCGGCACCTTCCACGCCATGGCACCGGTCTTCTTGTCAAACGCCGCCACCCAGGAATCCCCGTCGTGCATCCGCGCGAAAACAACATGTTCTTTCGTCAACACAGGGGAAGTGCCCAGATCCCAAAAACGCCTCTCAGGACCGAACCGCTCGATCAAGTTGAACCGCCAGCGCACCGTACCGTTCGGTTCAACCGCTGCAAAAGTACCGCTCTTGAAAAATACAAAAACCCCAGAGCCGTCTGTAACAGGCGAAGGGTTGCAGCCGGAGGCATTCGGGTGGCGTCCGGGCTCTTCGGGACCGAACGTCGTCTTCCAAAGCAGCTTGCCGTTCAGATCGAAAGCCAATACAGCGTCCAATCCGTTTACCGGCGCGGTCAAGTAAATACGGCGGTTTAAGACAACCGGAGTGGAGCACCCTTTGCCGGGGAGTGGAGCTTTCCATGCAACTTCGGCCGGAGCCCACTTAACGGGATAGCGGCCCGGAGGCGCGCTTCCGTCACAACCAGGTCCCCTCCACCTGGGCCACTCACCAGCAATCGCCGTGCAACACAGCCCAACAAGGAGTGAAGCCCAAAGCCGCGTTTTTCCATTCAGCGTATCTCGGAAACTCACGTACACCTCGTTATTCTCTTCTTTCAGACCGGCGAAGCGACTCAACCGCGAAGAGAGGCTTTGCAAAGATATCACACAGGAGGGGAAATACGCAAGGCTTGCAAGTACGCGGCGGATTCAGGCCGTTCAGTGCGCGCTTTCAGTGCATGAGCAGCTTTCACCGGCCTCGGAGAGCCCTTGCGGCGGCACGAGGCCGTAAGCCCTGATTTTGTTGTAAAGGGTCTTTACATTGATTCCAAGTACCCGAGCCGAACGCATCTTATTCCAATTCATGGCCCGAAGTACGTTCTCAATATGCATGCGTTCAAGCTCAGCCAGTGTAAGAAACCGTTTTTTTTCCTCGCCGCTCCTCCCCTTGACCGCCGGGATCTCCTCGCCCCCGGCTTCGTTCAAATCGAGGTACTCTTCAACATCTTTTTCTGTGATCTGCTCACCGGGAGAGAGCAACAGAAGGCGCTCTACCGCGTTTTCAAGCTCCCGCACGTTGCCGGGCCAGGGAAGCCTCTGAAGACGCGCAATCGCTTCGGGCGCAAAGGTCTTCGGCCGAATGTGCTGCTCGTTGCTCAGTTTCTGCACGAAATAGTCCACCAGGAGCGGAATCTCCTCAGGACGTTCCCTTAGAGGCGGCAATGCCAGACTTATTACGTTCAGCCGGTAGTAGAGATCCATCCTAAAGCGGCCGCGCGCCACTTCCGCCTTGAGGTCCCGGTTTGTAGCGGCGATAACCCGTACATCGACCTTGATGACGCGGCTCCCTCCGATTCTCCTGAACTCCCTGTTCTGAAGGAAACGCAGGAGCTTGACCTGCATCTCCAAGCTGAGCTCGCCGATCTCATCCAGGAATATGGTCCCGTTGTCGGCAAGCTCGAACAGCCCTTTCTGCTGCTTCACCGCCCCTGTGAACGAGCCGCGTTCGTGGCCGTACAACTGACTTTCAAGAAGCGGTTCCGGAATCGCACCGCAGTTTACCGTTATAAAAGGATTGTGCGCCCTGCGGCTGCACCTGTGTATAAGCTCTGCGACAAGCTCCTTTCCCGTACCGCTTTCACCCTGGATCAACACGGTGGAGTCCGTGGGGCCGATCCTGCGGACGATCGCCGCCACACGCCGCATCTTCTCGTTGACACATACAATACGCGGAGGCTCATCCGGCGCTTTCCCACCGGGGGAAGCCGCGCCGGCCGGCTCTTCGGAGGAAGTTTGGTCAAAGAGGGCATCCAGCTCGCCGGCCCATACTACGTCAGTGGCTCCATGCTTCAGAAAGGCTCTCACGTCCTCCGGGCGTGGATCGCGCAGTACTACGTAAATGGGCACAATACTGTCCGCTCTGCGCACCACCGAAATGAGCCTGAGAGCTTCGCTTGCCGGCGTACCTGCGAGCACCACGCGCGATACGTTTGTCGTGTTGAAGATCTCAAGAAACCGGCTTGCGGTGCGGACCACCTCAACATTTTCAGGAGCGCACCGCTTGAGCTCCGGGCCAAGAGACTGATCAGCGCCGCACCAACACAGCGCAGCGGTGTTCGGCCTTATTACGACGGTCATAACCCCACTTCCTCGCTGCCTTCCCTCCCGGCAGGCTCCACTTGCTCACCACGCCATATCGGTCTCCCAGTAATCGCAATCCCAGTCGTAGGTGTCCGAAGGCTCCTCCTCGTCCGGCACGGGCCCGCCTCGCCAGAAGTACGGCGAGAAATCCAGAGGCACTCCGTCGCGCAGCTGGAACGCGGCAATGAGTTGATCAATTTCGCGCAACACCTGCAGGATCTCCGGATCGTACGCCACCGAAGAAGGATCGTGTTCCACTATGTCGCGCCGCAGGTGCTGCACCTCGATCTGACCGTACCCCGTACGCAAAAGTCGCTGTATCTCCTCTATGAGCTCGTCGTAGTTACCCGGCCACGGGTATCGGGCAAGGGCCTGAACCGCTTCGGGGGTGAACCGCTCCGCGGCGGGCCAACCCGCTACAAGCTCAAGGACCGCTTCTATGTCTTCAAGACGCTCACGGAGAGGCGGTACCTTTATAACCGAAGCGCTTAATTCGTCCCAAAGCTCCTGAAGAAAAAGCCCCGAGCGCACGTAGCGCGCCAGATCTCTTTCGGTTCCGGCAATCACCCTTACATCGGCTACCTGCGGCGGCCCGTGTTCGCCCGCCAGAAACGTCCCTGAACGCAGAAAAGCGACCAATCGTTCCTGCGTTGAAAATACAAGATCCTCAGGGTGTAGGAGATAAAGCGTTCCGCCGTCGCATCTGGCAAGCAGCGATGCGTGCGGCCGCTCTTCCGATCCGAAAAGTACGTTGCTGAGATCATCCGGAAAGAAACGGGCGCAATCCACCGCACGGAAAGGACCTTTCTTTCGAAAACTCAAGTGGTGGATCGTACGTGCGCCGAGTTCCTTCCCGGCTCCTGCTTCACCTATCAGAAGCACTCCATCGTCGCGCGCTGCAGCGCGAGCCAATTCCTCCCGGAGGGAGATTGTCAAGCGGCTCCTTCCGACGATACGCTCGCGAAAAGGGCGATCCATTCCTCGTTCCCCGCCTTCGGTGATTCTCCGCAAAGGTGCTGCAGAGGGTTTTCCGGAGGCGCTTCAGACCCAAATCGGCAGGAGTACTCAAAGGTGGTCCATAGGAACGTACCATGATGCACCGGCTCAGGCAACTATACCAAAAGGAGATAATAATAAGCCTCGGTGCGTTCCCGCAGTGCGTTCAAATACATTTGGAAGACGCTGCAGCCGGCTTTTCCTCGCAGCCCTGCCGCCAGGAGAGCACTTCAAAAGAAGCCGAGACTCCGGCTTCCCATAAGAGACCGATAAACCGGCCGGCTATCTTACCGGCATTTGCAGGTGTGATGCCGAGGCGTTGAGCTGCTGTAACCGCTACTCTACCTGTTATGGATTGGAGCTTCTTCTCGCCTTTTGCCCATGCCTTGCGTTTCTCGGGCGGCAGCTCTTCTTTTGAACGCGGAAACCTCTCCAAACCGCACTGAGCAGCCAAAGCTCCAAGCTCCTCAAGACAATCTCCCACCGATAGTTTTTCCGCCTCTTCTGTGAGAGCCTGAAACAGGCCGACCCAGTCGACCGCGCCATGATCTCCACGCAGCATGGGCACGCGCCATACTATCCGCCCGTCACGCCCGCAGCGCAGGCTTAGAAGCTCGATCCGCCCGCGTGCGGCCTGCGCATCCGGCAATGCAACTTGATCCATGACCGCTTCACACAAGCACCTGAATCCTGCAAGCACAGCTTCCACACCACGAGACGGGCAAGGCCCGGAGCTGAATGTCAAGCAAATAAGTTGGGCACCGCACTGCTCCTTCTCTTCGGTTGCGCTTTCCGCTTCCCCTTCTTCTTCGGGTTGGACCGACAAGCCGATGCATGAGGCGAGCTCTTCCCTATCGACTCCGGCCCAAGCTACATTCTCGAGCTTGGCTTCGGTAAAGTTAGCCTCGCGTACCAAAGCTCCGCGGAAATCGACACTCCTAAGGGTAGCCTCTTCAAACCGCGTTCCTACGATTTGACTGTCGCTGAGGTCGCAGTCCTCAAAGGCAGCGCCGCGTGCATCCGCCCAGTCCAACACCGCCTGCCGGAATGAGACTTGCTGGAAGCAGGCATGCATGAGATTCGCTCTGTAAAAGTCGCTCTCAATAAAGTCGAGCCCACGCCATTGTACGCCCTTAAGAAGCGCCCGCTGCCAACTGGTCCTTCGGACCGAGCAATTATCAACGGACACCTCGGAAACGACGCTCCGATCCAAGCTGGCCCCTTCAAGTTCGCAGCCGCGCAGCTCAGCTCCCGACAGATCCGCTCCCTCCAGACAGGCCTCTCGAAAGCTGCAATCGTGAATCAACGCGCCGCGCAGGTTGACATCGCGAAGCTTCGCCCCCCGGAAAGAAGAGCGTGCGATCCGGCACTTGAAAAGGTTTGCCTGAGAAAAATCAGCCTCTGTGCAGTCGCTTTCAAGCAGTTTGGCATTCCTGAGGTTGGCCCCGCAGAACCTGGCTCCACGCACCGCCGCACCGCTTAAGTCCGCTCCTGCAAAGTTCGCCCCATCAAGTTGAGCACCGCTCAGGTCCGCACCCCTCAGGCTTACACCGGAAAAAGAAGCACGAGAGAAAATGCACTGCCGGAAGTCTCCTTCCGAAAGATCCATACCTTCAAAATCCACCCTCGAGAGGTTTGCACCTGCAAAAATCGTCCCGCGCAGGCTGTCACGACCGAAAACCGCTCCTTGCAACTCAGCACCGGAGAAATCAACCCCGGCCAGGTCCAACTCGGAAAAATCAAAATCCACGAATCGCGCACCTTGCCAGTGCGCACCTTGGAGGCTTGTACCATCGAACCGCGTATTTCTAAGAAGCGCACCCCTGAAATCAGCGCTTTCCAGACGGCAGTGCTTGAAAACGGTGTTCACAAACTGAGCTCCTCTGAAATCAACGCCCCGGAGATCGCAGACGGCAAGCACTGCACCGCCCAAATTCGCTCTGGTGAAGCATGCTCCTCTCAAATCCAATTGAGGCAATCGAGCCCGGAAAAGATTAGCTTCGGAAAGGTCGGCGCCGGCAAGATTCACCGACTCAAGCGACAAGCGTCTTAAGTCCGCACCCTGCAGGTTCGCTCCCTTGAAATTGGCAAGCTCCACCATTGCCTCAAGCAGCAGAGCTCCATGCAGATCCGCTCCTTCGAAGTTGGTTCCTATCAGAGTGGCTCCCTTGAGATTCGCACCGGCCAGGTTTGCACCTGAAAGATCCGCACTCTCCAGATTCGCGCCTTCAAGGTTGCAACCGGCAAGGTCCGCCCCGCGGAGATCCATGCCCCGGAAGCTACGCCCTTCACCGACTCCCTGCAGAATTTCCTCTCGGTTTAAGGTAGCCACGTACCCTCCTTCCGCCTCGCCTTGAGACGTCTCTCCCCGTAACGTGCCGGTTTCACACCGGAGTTCTCAATCCGAATCCGCTCGCAGATCCTGACAAAGCAGACCGCTGGAACCACAGGTGGAGCTTTACCTGCGGGCGGAGTACTCCAGGAGAAGTCTACGCCGGGCCTGCCGATCCGACAAAGAAACGCCCCTGTGCTTACCGGCCCTCACCCCGCCGGCCCTATTTCACGCAGCGATAAACAAAAGCCGGCGGCAGATTGCGCCACACGGTTCGGGAAGTGGTCACAGTGGAGAAATAGCTGTAGAGCCTGCGCTTGAAAGCCCTGCCCGAGGGAAGCAGCAGGCCCTGTAGGTACGCGAAAGTGGCGAATCTGCCCCCCGGCCGCAGCACCCGGCATGTGGCCCCCAGAAGCTCTTCCTGCAACCGGCTGGTGAAAGACGCCCACGGCAGGCCGCAGATGATGCAATCAACAGCCTCAGCCCCCAGCTCGGTGCAAAAAGCCTCCACCCGGCCCACCGAATCGTTGTAAATCGTCACCTCGGGGAAACGCCGCTTGAACTCCCGGGCCATCACCGGGTTCTTTTCGATCGCGAAAAACAAGGCCCCGGGCTTCAATCGCTCCAGGATAAGACCTGTAAAAGCCCCGGTTCCGGGGCCGTACTCAACCACCACATCGGCCTCTTCGAGCCCGGTGCCCTCGACCATGGCTCTCGCAAGAGCTCGGGAACTTGGAGCGATCGCTCCCGTGCTCAGAGGGTGGCGCAGGAATTCAAGCAAGAACCGCACACTCACGAGCCGCGCGGCCGCGCTTTTTCGGAGTCTGCTCAGGGCTCGCTCCAGCTGAAGTCTGGGGCCAACTGGCGGACCTCAGGGTTCTTGATTTTGACAACCGTTCCGAAGTGGTGCATTTGGAAGGCGAAGAGCCCCTCCTCCCAGCGGCCTTTGGAGTGGCGGTGCGGCGGTTTGGTGGGATCAAGCGGGTGGACGTGATCCACCGCTACTTTCCCGTTTAACTTGCAGATAAAATGATTTCCGACAGCTATTATGTGCATTCTGAACCAGAAGTTCCCGTCATCCTTGGCCGGGTCATAGCCTATTAGACGTGCTATATCGGCATCCCACAGGGTGGGCTTGGGGTAAAAGGTGCCGGTCCGTTTCGGGTCGCCGGAGTGGTTGTTTATCTGAAACTCATATCCGACCGGCCAGTTCCGCCACCTGCCGTTTCGGAAATTTGCAGAACGCGGGCACCGGAAGTACCACCCGCTGTTCCCCTGCTTGTTGATGCAGATCTCCGCACGAGCCTCGAAATTCCGAAACGCTTTCTTGATGTAATAGATGTGACTTGAACCCGGGGTCCCGGGCACTCCCTTGCCCTGCAGGATCCCTCCGGGAAGCAACGTCCAGTGCTTTCTGGTAGCCGCAGGATCGTCGGTTGTTTCCCAATCGGTTCCGAAATTCAGCTTTGAACCCGTAATAAGAGGCCGCCATTCGCCGGCCGACTTGCTGTGACCGGGAGTTATCGGTGACAGCTTCAAGCCGAGCGCCCAAAGTATTCCGCCCAGCAGGTGCTCCTGAAAAAGCGGGTTGTCCCAAACTTCGTGCCTGTGGCCGAGCGCCGTGTAAAAAACTCTTCCCTTCCCGTAGCGCTTGGCCCATGCAAGCGCGTAATCGTGATCCGCTCGGTTTCCCTTTCCTTTCTCGGAAGCCGGATTAAGGCTGAGTATGACATGCACCTTCTTCCGGCTGTAGTTTTTGAAGGTGTAAATTTCATCGGTGATGACCCAGCGGGAAGGCAGCATCACAGCAGCAGGGTGGGAAGGATCTTCCACGTCGATCATGACCTTTTCATGCCACGGGTGTCCGTTGAAGGTCCCGCCGAGCATCTCGTAATAAGGAGGCCAGTCTTTGAACGTGTCGGTTGCAGCATGAATCCCGATAAACGCCATACCCGAGCGTACGGCTTCGATGAGAGCGTTCCGGTTTTTTTCGCTCAGGGGAAACGCTTTCAGGTCACCCGTCGTGTTGGAAAAACACACCGCAGCGAAGTCTTTCAGGCTCTGGGGTGTAATCAGATCGGTCTTGTTCGTGCAAACAACCTCGAACGCACCGGACCTCTCTGCGATTCTCTTGATTACGGGAATTGAATACTCGCACGCAGAGTGGTGAAAACCGGCTGTAGTCGTAATGTAGAGAACCCGCGGCTTTCCGCGGCCTCCCGCATAACATGAAAGGGCGAAAAAGACGATCCAACATGTGATGGTTCGAATCATTGCGGTTCCTCCCACCTAAAGACGTGTCCGCAGCTCTCGGTCTCGAATTACGGTCCGCTTAATCCGCCACTATAGCGCAAAGCTGCGTACCGGCTCAAGGGGCTTTGCGCCGCCGGTCCTCTGGGATACGATGGCCTCGGCGTCGGAGCGATAGACACAGCGCGCGCTTCGTTGTGCGTCCTTTATATAGGCGTGCATGATTCGTAGAATCTTGTTCTCGTTTGTGGTCAAGACAG
>CAZGYL010000077.1:0-12438 GCA_964529985.1 uncultured Planctomycetia bacterium
AGCCTCCCTCATGCGGGTGACTTCCGCGGGAGGCAGCTCGGTCACAAAAACCCCGTCGATTTTGCCCAGATCGAGAAGCGAGATCCCGAGCTCTGAGGCCACCTGGAGTTGCGCCTCCAGTGTGGAGGCGATCGAGGCCGCGAACAGGCCTACCGGTATGGTCCGTGTGCCGGGAGGGGGTGAGTCGATCTTGCTCTCCATGGTGCCTTTCTTTTTTTCGGTCCCGAAAGCCCGGAACTTGCACCCCTTAGGGAACCGGCCGTTGCTCCAGAGCTCTCGCGCCGGGGTCAGCCCGCCCACTCTCTCCCTATGGGCCGCTTCGTTCCGCCGAGGGAAACCCGCCCGCACCACGCACCGATCGCCCGGAAACAGTTCAGTGGATTGCGCGTAACGGCCGAAATGCCGAGAATAGGGGGAAGATTCAAAGCCGCGCTGAAGCTTTATGGGCCGGAAGAATGGCACGAAACCGCCGCGAGGACATTTACTTCTATGTGGCAGTGGGACTGCTCCTTGCGCTTGTGGGCCTTTCTTTTTGGGCAAGCGCGCACCGGGCGCAGATAAGCGCCCCGACTCAGCGGGCGATCCGCGGGGTACAAGTCCTGATCTTGCTTTGCGTTGCGGCTCTCTGCTGCCTGAGTTTCCGCCAACCGTTTAAGCGCATGCGCCGTTCGCTTTTTTACAGCGCCCAGGAAGCGGAACGCGAAAGGAGGCGGCGCAAGCGCCGGAAGCGGTGAGCCTGCCCCCTATTCGCTCAAGCAAAAATTGCTTTCCCATTCCGACAATCCGCCGCCAGAAGGCAGAGGGCCCATAAGTGCCTCGTCCAATAAAGACGGGAGCGCATGGCGGAGGCCAGGCGCCCCGAGTCCGGTTTTGGCGAAACGCCAAAACCGGACGGTAGTTATTGGACGAGGCACTATAAAGGCGAAGAGGCCGCCAAAAGGCGGCCTCTTGATTGGAGCGGGTGATGAGACTCGAACTCACGACCACAACGTTGGCAACGTTGTGCTCTACCAACTGAGCTACACCCGCATAGTCTGCAAATAAATAATAACGGGGCCGCCGGGGCTGTCAAGCCTGTCGTCCGGCCGCTCCGTTCACGCGATTTTCTTCTCCAGACAGACCACGTTGCCTACGCCCCGATACTCCAGCTTGTCGGTGCACCGCCGCATGAGCAGGATCCCCAGGCCGCCCTTGCGCCCTTCCTTAACGATCTTCCGCTTGGCGTCTTCCAGCGCCTGAGGCGTGGCCGCCCATGCCAGGTAAAACTCGTAATCGAATCCCTGTCCCTCGTCGGCCACTTGGATCTTCACGCGATCCGGAGCAAGCAGGTAAACGACTTCCACCTGCTTATCCGGGCTGTGCCGGTTCCCGTGCCGTACAGCGTTGTCCACCGCCTCTTTGTACGCTGCAAAAAGGCTGTCAAGCGCATTCACATCAAGCCCGGACTGCGAAAGCAGCTTGAATACAAGCTCGCCAGCTTTTTCAACCCGATCGGGAGTTGAGCGGAACGCGAAACGCACCTCCTGGAGCAAGTGGCGCTTGTCCTGGGGGACCCGGCGCAGCTCGGTCTCCGCCAGGGAGAAAAGCTCCATAAGCTCGAAGGGATCAACCAGATAGTCATTCTCCCAAATGCGGAAGCCGCTGCGCCGCCGGACGTCGGCACCTACCGGGTAAATCTTTATCACCGAAGCAAGCCCTGCGCCCTTCTGAAGCTTGACTTGAGCGAGGAACCGGCCTTTCGGGTCGACCCTGTCATCGACAATCACAACGTCGGGCTGGATCCGCTTGAAGTTCTTCAGCGCGTCCTCGCAGCTATGGTACAGGTAGAACCGCGCGCGGGCTTTCTCCATTCGCAGTCGCAGCACGTCGGTAAACCGGCCTTCCCGCGGCACAATGATCATTACCGAGGCTGAACCGTCAGCAAGCGGCTTCTGCGGCCAAACCGGAATCCGCCTTTGGGTCTTCTCAATTGAGGCGGCTTGGTCCAGCCCTCCCGGCGGCAGCCTGCCTGCCGCCACGTCGGCAACAAGCTCAATCGCCCGCCTTACGTCCTTTACAAGCGGCACCACGGTTGTAAGCCCGAGCAGGTGGAGGGAAACGGCCACCGGCCTGGGTACATGGGCCAGAATCAAGGCCCCGCCGCGCTTGGTCAGAATGCCCTGAGTTCTGATCAGCGCGCTTATGCCGGTTGAGTTTATGTAACTTACGTCTGCAAAATCGATTACAAGAAAACGTCGGTTCCCCTCGAGCGCTTTATCAAGCTCGCGTACAAAGCGATCGTAATTGGGCGCATCGACAAATCCCCGCAAATGGAGCACCAAGCCCTGCTCTTCTTCGGCCAGAGCTCGATACTCGGGAATTATCTCCAATCTAGGCATCGTGCATCTCCTGAAGGCCTGCCGGAGCAGGCTTTCTTGCCAGGCGGGAACCCACTGCCCCTCGTAGCGCTTCCATAACTCTCGCAGAAGGACCGCCCGGCGGCCTGCCTGCCGGCCCGAAACCCGCTCCTGCCGGGCGCCGCTTCATCCTTCAATTCTACGAGCAGGCCCAAGAGGGTCAATCAAAGCCCCGCCAGCCTTGACCGGAGGCCATGATTCCGGCGTATAATTCGGGGCCTGCTTCGGTCAGCTACCAGGAGAACGCCGATGCCTACCAAACTGCTGCTTGAGTACGATTTCTTGGAAAGCCAGCCGGTGCGCTTCGGTATCGAAGAGATCCGAGCCATAAACCCGCAGCGCTACGAAATGGAGCAGCTGACAGCCGTCGTGTTCCTGGACACCGAGCAAAGGCTTGTTGCCGGATACAAGGATGTACGGGAGGACGAGTTCTGGGTCAGGGGGCACTTGCCCGGCCGTCCCCTTCTTCCCGGGGTTCTGATGATCGAAGCCGGTGCTCAGCTCAGTTCCTTCTGCTACCACAAAGTGGTTGAGCAACCGCGGTTTTTCGGATTTGCAGCGGTAAACGACGTGCGTTTCCGGGGAACGGTGGTCCCGGGCGACCGGCTTTACTTAGTGGCCAAGGCCCTCGATATAAGGCCGAGCCGGGGCTATTTCCAGACCCAAGGTCTGGTTCGCGGAAAACTCGTTTTCGAAGCGAAAGTGATGGGCATGCCCGTATAAACTCGGGCGAAGTGCCGAGCCGGCGCACTCGGTCTCGAAGCTTGGGTCTAAACGCCTGCGATTATCTTATCCAGGCGGCGACTGTTCTCTTCCACCGATAGACCGCCTCCTTCAATCGTCATCCAGCCGTTGTAGCCTACCCGATCAAGAGCGCGCCGTATTATGGGCCACCTCACGTCTCCTTCACGAATCGGAACAAAATGACCGCCCCCCTTCGGATCGTTCTTATCCAACTTGAAGTCCTTCACATGCAGCTTCGCAATAAGGCCGCCCAACTCCAAGATCCAGGCCTCGGGCCTGCGGTATTTCACGTGGTTTCCAATATCAAAGTAGGCCTTTACCAGCGGGTGTCCGAAAGACGCCACAAAGTTGCGAAAGATCTCCGGGTGAACCCACAGATTATTCCAGACATTTTCCAAAGCGATAACGACCCCTGTTTTTTCCGCAATCGGGATAAGCCTTTTCACTGCTTCGCGGGACGTATCAACCGAGTGGTTATGCGCTTCAATGTAACGGGCGAACGGTTTGTTGTCCCCGGCGGTCACAGTGCGTATATGGCAGGTTTTCGGGTCAAAATCAATTCTAAACTCCCAAGGCCGGGGCATCGGCATACCGCCGATTCGGCAAGGGACAAGGAGCACGGCGTCGGCGCCGTACGCCGCCGCGGCTCGAAGCGCTTTTTCCGTGACTGCAAGTGACGCCTCCACCTTAGAAGGATCCTTACTGTTGAACTGAGCCCAACCGCGCAAAACGGAATGTATGCGCATACCGAGTTTCTCAGCCCGCTTGCGAGCCTGCTCAGCTTCCGAAGGAGAAACGATCCCAGCTTCAACGCCGTGGAACCCTGCGTCCTTAAGCCGCTTCAGATAGTCTTCAGAGGGCGCACCACGGCAAATGAGAGCCTTAAAGAGTTTGGTTCGGAATTGGACTTCCTTGCGGGCGGCTCGGCCTTTTCGGCCTGCAGCTCCGGCTCCGGCCGCAACCGCAACCGAACTGATCAGAAAAGCCCGACGTCCCAAAGCGTTCTGCATGATCATACCTCCTTTTCTTTTGCAGCGGCTCAAGCCGTCCCCTCTACCCTGCTGCAGGGATAGGCCGGCTGTCAAGGGCGGCTTGACTCAGGGGATCCTCCCTCGGGCCCTTCTTTCCGGCCAGTGCATCTTTCCCGGCGGGGAGCCGGAACCGAGCCTGAATCAATCAAGCTCTTGGCAAAAGCAATGCCCTCTTGAAGATTTGTGATTCTGCCGTCAAGCTGCGCTTCGTAGCAGGCATCAAGAATGGGTTTGAAATGGGGGCCGGGCTTAAGCCCCAATGCAATTAGGTGCCGTCCCAGCACGATGGGTTTGGGCGCAGAGTCTTTGACCGCAAGCTCCTGGGCCCTTTCCAGCAACCACTTCCCGGCCGGAAAGCCATCAAAAGGCATGCCGGGCCGGCCGAGCTGATCGGCGCGTGCCACCCGTACCAGGCGATCAATCCTTCCGACACGCCTCGCCAGACGCCTTATCGCTGAGTCGCCCGCCCGAGCTTCGTACAGCTGCTGCGGCCGCAGGTGGTGTGTCACCAGTACCACCACCTGTTCTATGAAATCCTCTGAATTCGTCATACGCCCGAGAAAACTTCGCGTCGGCTGCGCTCCTGCTTCTTCATGGCCGAGCGATCGGATACGCCCCTCCACGACTTTGGTGGTGGCGGGTTTACCGAAATCATGACAGAGCACGGCGAACCCCACAACCAGATCTTCCCAAGCCTCTCCGATTCTTTCGCCCGCAAACGCATCCATGCAATGCAGGGTATGGACCCACACATCCCCTTCCGGGTGCCAACTCGGCTCCTGCCTGCAACCGCGAAGCGCTTCAAGCTCGGGGTAATAGCGGATCCAAGTGCAGTCGGCAAGGAACTGAAGCCCGCGTGACGGCCGCACTCCGAAAAGAATCAGCTTCTTCCATTCCTCAAACACGCGCTCGCGCGGCAGATCTTCCATTGTAATCCGCTTGCAGAGTTCGATCGTTTCAGGAGCGGCGGTCAAATCAAAGCGGGCGGCGAACTGCATGCCCCTGAGAACGCGCAACGGATCCTCTACGAACTTGGGCGAAGTATGCCGGAGAATGCGGTTCTGCAGGTCCTCCAAGCCTCCGTACGGGTCAAGGAGTTCGGAGGTAAGGGGGTCCCATGCCATGCTGTTGATCGTGAAGTCGCGGCGGGAGGCCGCCTCCTCGTATGAGATGAAAGGCTCTGACTGGACCAGAAAACCCCGGTGGCCCGTGCCGAGCTTCCATTCGCGTCGCGGCAGACTCACGTCGATCGGGAACCCGCGCAGCTTGAGAACTCCGAATGATTTGCCGACCCGGTCAAGGGAAAACCGTCTGCTGAGAATCTTCTCCAACCGCTCAGGTGGAATCCCGTAAACTTCGATGTCGACGTCACGGACAGGTCTCCCCAGGGCCGCATCACGCACAGCACCTCCTACAAGCAGTGCCCTCCCGCCTGCGCGCCGCACCAAGCGCGCCGTCTCAAGCACGGCCTCCTTGAGGCGCTGATCTTCGATTTTCGCCTGGATGGAGCCGGCCACCGTATCCTACCGTTTTCAGAGGGACGAAACGCAACAAGCACAGCTTGAATGCAAGCACAAACTTCCTGCAATCCTCCCATTATAGCCCACACCGGGCAACGCCCCAGAAGCTCCAAGGGCTGGAGAGGAGAGCGCGCTTTTATTGCCTACTGTAACTATAGACATCTTGCAATTTATGTGGTAGCCCACCCTCACAACGGCTCAGGGCAGCTTACGTACGAGCGGTTCTATTTGAAATGCGGCGGCTCTCTTCAAGCACGCCGCTTGAGGCCTTTATGCCTGAGAGGAGGTGGTCTTATGACCCGGAGACGGAATCTTCTTATCTGCCTCACCACTGTAATTGCGGTGTCTGCGGCTTCTCTGCTGCTGAATCCGCCGCGCAGCTTATCCCACTGCCAGATACCCTGCGGAATCTACGACGACGAAGCCCGTTTCAAGACTCTCGCTGAAGATATCGGCACAGTTGAAAAATCAATGAAAATGATAAAAGAGCTCTCGGAGGCAAAGCGCCCTAACTACAATCAGATCGTCCGCTGGATAATGAACAAGGACAAACATGCCGATCAGATGAGCGAGATCGCGACGTATTACTTCTTGGCCCAGCGGATCAAGCCCGTTGGCAAAGGTAAGGGCGCTGCTTACGACAACTACGTAGCCAAGCTTACTCTTCTACACCAGATCGTTCTAAACGCTATGAAGGCCAAACAGACCACTGACCTTTCGTATGTAGAGAAACTGCGTTCTGCACTTGCGGCCTTCAGAACCGTTTACACCCACTCTCACTAACGAGAGAAGGGCGGCGCCGGGAAGGCCCGCCCGCCGCCGCCCTTGACTCCTCTTTCCGGCACCGCTAAAGTGCGGTACATGGTAGAGCAGGGGAAGAAAGACCTTCTTGCGCGTTACGACGCTTTCCTCATCGATGTCGACGGCGTCCTGTGGCTTGAAGGTGAAGCTCTGCCTGGAGCTGCTGAAACCCTCAAAGAGCTTGACCGGTTGGGCAAACGGACCATCTTTCTCACCAACAAGAGCACCGGAAGCCGGAAGGAAATTGCAGAAAAGCTGCAAAAGGCCGGACTTCCGGTTCCTGCCGGCCGTTTGGTTACCTCGGCCTTTGCAACAGCGGTATATCTACGCGAAAAGGCAGGAACGAGCCGGGTTTACGCGCTTGGTTCACCGGGTTTCTTGGAGGAACTCACTTCAGAAGGGCATACCTTAACCAGCGAGGCCCCCCGTTTCGTAGCCGTGGGTTTCGTACCACTGAGTGAACTGAAAAGAGAAACTCTCCAGCTTGTGCGCAGCTTGGTTGCGGGAGGTGCTTCTCTGGTGGCCTGCAATCTCGACCGCGGGAACCCGCTGCCTGACGGCACCTTTTCATTGGGTTCCTACTACACTGTGAAAACGGTTGAAAAGGCCGCGGGGAAACGTGCTCTTGTCGTAGGCAAGCCCTACAGGCCCATTTTTGATATAACCTGCCGGCTCTTCGGCCTCGATAAAAGCCGTTCTCTTCTTGTGGGAGATTCATTGCAGGCTGATGTAGCGGGTGGTAAGAACGCCGGGATAAGGACGGCCCTTGTTCTTACGGGTTTCTCAACGACAGGCGATCTGGCTGCATCGAAAATCAAGCCCGACGTCGTCCTGCCCTCCCTTGCTGATCTGCTCCCCTGAGATGTTCCCCGTGTATTGCTGTTCCTTGTCCACAAACTCCCAAGGCGGCTAAAATAAGAGTTCGTTTCTCAGGCCGCATGGAAGGCTTGCCGGAAAGCCTGTTCTGCTTGCGGCCCCTTCCGAATAAGTCGACTTAAGAGAGGTTTCAGCCATGCGTATTTCTGGAAACCGCCATGTTCCCGGTCACGGAGTGTCGCTCCGCCGCACGGGATATCGGGTTTTCTTGTTCCTGCTGCTCGCCGGGGCTTTCGGGTCCGCACTGAATGCATCCCCGCCTCCCCAAAAGCCCAACATTCTCTTTATACTCTGCGACGACCTCGGCTGGGGAGACTTGGGCTGTTACGGGCAGAAGATGATAAAGACTCCGTGCATCGACCGTATGGCGCAAGAGGGGCTGCGATTCACGGATCACTACGCAGGAAGCACCGTATGCGCGCCTTCCCGCTGCGTTCTTATGACGGGGCTGCACACCGGACATGCCTACGTGCGGGGCAACAGAGAGACAAGGCCGATGGGTCAAGTACCCCTTCCGGAAGGTACCCTCACCGTGGCCGCTTTGCTCAAGAAGGCGGGTTACCGAACCGCACTCATTGGAAAATGGGGTTTGGGGGGACCGGGATCAAGCGGGATCCCGAGGCGCCAGGGCTTTGATTATTTCTTCGGATATCTCTGCCAGCGTCACGCGCACAATTACTATCCGGAGTTCCTGTTCCGGAACGAAGAAAGGATTCCCATCCCCGGCAATAAAGTGGCTGAAAAATGGCGGAAGCGCGGCGACGGGGCGGGTGTTGCGATAAAGCGCACCACTTACAGTCACGATCTTTTCGTTAAAGAAGCGCTCGCTTATCTGGAGCGAAACCGCCGGGGGCCTTTCTTCCTTTACTTGGCGCTTACGATTCCGCACGCAAACAACGAAGCCGGCCGCAACGGCATGGAAGTCCCCCGGCTCGAGCCATATGCCGCAGCGACGAACTGGCCGGCCCCTCAGAAAGCGCACGCTTCAATGATAACCCGCATGGACCGGGACATAGGGAAGATCCTGGCTAAACTCAAGGAACTTGGAATCGATAAGAAAACTGTGGTCTTCTTTTCAAGCGACAACGGCCCGCATGCCGAAGGCGGCGCTTCTCCTTACTTCTTCAAGAGCGCCGGGCCTTTCAGAGGATACAAACGTGATCTTTACGAAGGAGGAATCCGAGTTCCTCTCATTGTGTGGTGGCCGGGAACGGTGCCCAAGGGCAAGGTTTCCGATTTACCCTCCGCTTTCTGGGATTTCCTGCCCACCTGCTGCGAGCTTGCGGGTATTCCGGTTCCGCCTGGAACGGACGGGGTTTCGCTTGTGCCCACGCTGACCGGGCACCCCGAACGACAAAAACGCCACCATTACCTGTACTGGGAATTTCCGGCCCGCATGACCCAAGCCGTCAGATTCCGCAACTGGAAAGCCGTCCGCTTCATACGGGCCGGTAAAGTGGAGCTGTACGATCTTGCAAAAGACCCGGGGGAAAAGCACGATGTGGCGGCCTCCCACCCTGAAATTCTCGCCCGCTTGAAATTGATAATGGCTACGGCGCACAGCCCTTCGTCGCTTTTTCCGCTCTTTCCGCACGAAAGGCACAAGGTGCACTCGGGCCGCAAACGCTGAGAAATCCGGCCTCTTCCCTGCCCTTTCTCCTTTCCCATCGTATACTTCCCGGGAAAGCGAGGGCCGGTGGGAGAACCCTTCGCTCCGGTAGCTACACAAGAACGCAAAGACCGTTTAGGGGAGGAATGGCCATGCGCCAGGGAGTGGTTGCACATTTCCTTGAGGGGAAGCGGCTTGTAAAGGGATTTACACATGATTTCTTCCCGACAAAGGAGATCTTCCACATAGAAAGGATCGACGGCCCGGAGCAAGAGGTTCTTGAAGCAATTCCCGTAAAGCAGCTGAAAGCCCTGTTCTTCGTAAAAAGCTTCGAGGGCAACCCCGATCACAAGGAGCAGCCTGCAGAGGAGGTGCCGGAGGGAAGAATCGGGAAGAAAGTGGAGATAGAATTCATAGACGGCGAAAAGATTATGGCGATATGCGAAAGCTATAATCCCACCAAGCCGGGTTTCTTTGCATTCCCGCTTGATCCCGAAAGCAATAACGAAAAAATATTCGTGGTCAACTCCTCAGTAAGGCGGGTGACCTTCTTCCAGTAAAAACCCGCTGCTTCTTTTTCCTCTCGGGGCTCCGCCCCCGCATTCAACCCGCGATCAATCTTACGATCCAATAAAGGATAAGGGTCAAGGCGGCCGTAAAGGGGATCGTCCCGATCCATGAGAGAAATATCGAGTTTATGACCCGCAGATTTATGCCCGTAATTCCACGCGCAAGCCCCACGCCGATTATCGCCCCCACAAGGGTATGAGTGGTTGAAATCGGGACCCCGAGTCTGGAAAAGGTCAGGACCGCCACGGTGGTGGCGATGTCCGCCGCAACTCCACGGGAGGGCGTCAGGTCCGTAATATTCAATCCGACGGTTTCGATGACCTTGTAGCCCAGAACCACCAAACCGATTGCAATACCAAGCCCTCCCAAGAAGAGTATCCACATATCGATCCCGACCTGGTGCGGCACCTGGTTCGTCTGAACGATTTCAACAACCGCTGCAACAGGCCCCACCGCATTGGCTACGTCGTTGGCGCCGTGCGAAAAAGCCACAGAACTCGAAGTTATGATCACAAGAGGTACGAAAATCTGCTCTACGCAGGTGAGTTGTTCGTCCGGAGGTATATGGCAGTTCCTGCGTGCCGCCCGGCGGATCAAAAAAACCGATATTAAAGCGGCGGTAAGCGCGCCCGCGAAGCTCACCCCCAGGGCCTCCCCGAGCGACAGGTCAAGATGCAGATTCTTCAGCCCCTTAAGCAGTGTGGCCAGAAACACGGAAAAGAAAACAAGGAAGACCCAGATCGGCCCGCCCCACACTACAGCTCGAAGCGGCTCTCTGCGCCCGAGCATGTATTTCGCCATAATTCTGAAGAAAACGTACGCCATCAAACCGCCGGCGATCGGGGAGCAGAACCAGCTGGCGACGATTTTTCCCATGGTGCCCCACGAGACGCTCCCGAACCCTCCGCACACAAGGCCGAAGCCGAAAATGGCGCCGACGATCGAGTGTGTCGTCGAGACGGGCATTCCCATCAAGGAAGCCAAGTGCAGCCAAATGGCGGTGGCGAAAAGGGCGCATACCATGCCGTAAGCGAGATATTCGGGGTGTCCTTGAAAGGTGTCGACCGCAATAATCCCTTTGCGCACCGTATTCGCTACGTGACTTCCCACGAGCACCGACCCTGCAAGCTCGCAAACCGCAGCCAAAAGCACCGCTTTAAAGGCGCTTATGGCTCGGGAGCCCACGGCATCGGCCATGGAGTTCGCGCCGTCGTTGCTCCCGATGCCGAAGGCTGTGTAGAAGCCCGCTGCGCAAGCCACAAGTATCAGAAACATGGTCGCCAGCCCCCTGTTCTTCAGCCTCTTATAAGCTGGCGGAGATACTTGCTGGCTTTCTCCGCAGCGTTGGCGATCCGGCTCAGCCTGACTGCATACTTATCGAGGAACATTATCGTAACGGGATCCAACTTGTCCTCGATCGCGTAAACGTGGCGGGCGAAACGCCGCTCCAACTTATCGGCGTTCCATTCCTCCTCCCCGATCTTTACTATGCTCTTAAGCACCTGCTCGGCCGCTTCCCCTGCGAAACCGGATTCAACCAGTACCGCCAGGTTCTCCGAAAGCGAGAGAAACAACTCGCTTACTTTGATCACTTGGTCGGCGAAGGCGAGAAGATCGTCTCGAAGTTCATCGGGGAGTTTTGTTTTTCTCAGTGATAAAACGACCGCATAGTCTTCGGCCGCATCGGCTATATCGTCGAGCAAACCCACCAGGCGCTTCAGTTCGTAGCGGCTTACAGAGAGCAGAAAGCTTTGCACCAGCTGCTTGCGTATCTCGTCCTTGAGCTGATCGGCCTCATGCTCGGTCTTGGACATCTGGTGGTGCAAAGACTGGATCTTCTCGTAGTCCCCCTCAATAAGCGCCTGAGTCAAGGGCCGAACCAGCGACACGCACTCATGTACCTTGCGCGCGTGCTCCACAATCGCTTTGAAGGGGGAAGAAGGAAGAAACTTCTCCAGAATGCTCATAACCGCACTCCTTTCCACCGTCCCGGCTGCCGGAACCTCGACGGCCGCCTTACTCTGTGAACTCCCTGCAGCACCCGCCCTACACCGGGGGCGAGCAGTCGATCCTAGCAAACATATTCAAGGTCCGCAACCCCGCCCCCGAGTGAAACTCTTCTCAGGACCGCCAGGCCGGCCGTTGACAGATCGGGCGGGTTTGTGGAAGAGTGAGTGCAAAGTTGCATGGTTTTCGGCTGTGAAAGGCGACCGAAAAAGGAGGAGAACGCTATGTCTCAAAAACTGCTTGTTTTGGCGGGGGTTCTCTCTTTCAGTCTGCTGTCTGAGAGGGGGGCGGCCCAGGTGCCTGCTCCCCCGCTGGATCCTATCCGCTCGCCCTTTGTCGTGGATTCACCCGCAAAAAGTCGTTCGATATCCTATGAGAATCCAACAGGAGAGCCGGGAAAGGGCGGAAAGGCTGCAAGCAAATTGGGTGTCGGCCGGAAAGGCTCCCCGTGCCGTACTCTCAAGCCGGGTGAGGTCTCCGTTCTGTGCGACATCAAAGGACCGGGAGTCATCCGGCATATCTGGATGACAACACGCCCCGAACCGATCAACCTGCGCAGCATGGTCATCCGCGCGAAGTGGGACAACCAGGAGCACTATTCGATCGAGTGTCCGCTTGGAGACTTCATGGGCATCGCCCACGGCAGAGTGAAGGCGTATCAGTCCGCGGTCCACTCAGTGGGAGAGCGCGCCGGAATGAATATCTGGCTTCCCATGCCTTTTACCAAACGGGCGTTTCTTACAGTTACAAACGAGGGATCCAAGCCCTCGGTGCTTTTCTACCAAATCGACTACACGCTGGGAGACAGGCTCCCGCTTAACGTCGGGCGCCTGCACGTTCTTTTTCGAAGAGAAAACCCGACGACCTTGAAAAAGGACTTCGAG
>CAZGYL010000078.1:0-12396 GCA_964529985.1 uncultured Planctomycetia bacterium
CTGTTCTTGGCTTCACGCGGTGGTCCAGATTGATAAACAGCACCCGGAAGACGGCATGCGCGCGTGTGAGGCTGCGTTCGAAGCACACGCAAGCTTGAAGCATTGTATCGCCGTGGACGGTGACGTGAATATCAACGACCCCAATGCGGTCGAGTGGGCGGTTGCAACAAGGGTCCAGGCGGATCGTGACGTAAAGATATGGCGCGGCCCTGGAAGCAGCCTCGACGCAAGTGCTGAGCCTGCCGAAGGATCCGACCGTCTGGTGACGGCGAAAGTTGCGGTCGATGCCACCGTACCTTGGAATAAGGACCGTAGCTTGTTTGAGCGTGCGGAACTGGGGATGTGAAGATCGCTATGGAACTCAGTGCTGAAGAAAAAGCCGTTCTCCAGGGCGCCCGGGGCCGGGCCGCGCAGACCGCAATGAAGATATTGGTCGCCCTCGGGAAGATTTACGGCGCAAGAAGGCTCGTTCCCGTTCGGTCGGTACAGGTCTCGGGAGTAAGCTACGAGAACCTGGGAGATGCGGGCTTAAAGTATCTCGAAGAGATGGCTTTAGACGGAAGAGCCCGGGTCACGGCCACATTGAACCCTGCAGGCATGGATCTTCAGAACTGGCGACGCCTGGGTATCCCTTCTGATTTCGCTGAGAAACAACGCAGAGTGATCGCCGCTTTCCAGCGTATGGGCATCATACCTTGCTGCACCTGCACGCCTTACCTCGCCGGTAATCTCCCGCGCTTCGGTGAGCACATCGCATGGGGTGAAAGCAGTGCGGTTACTTACGCAAACTCTGTAATCGGTGCGCGCACGAACCGCGAAGGCGGTCCCTCCGCGCTTGCTTCAGCGCTTGTAGGTAAGACTCCTGAGTACGGCCTGCACCTGGAGGAAAACCGCCGCCCGGATATCACCTTCGAGGTGGAGGCGCCCCTTCACGATCAGGCTGACTACGGTGCACTCGGGTACTTGGTGGGAAACAGGGCGCGCGGGAAGATACCTTACCTGCGAGGGCTCGAGGAACCTGAGCTTGACATGCTTAAGGCCTTTGCCGCTTCGGTCGTTACATACGGTAGTAAGCCTCTTTTTCACATGGAGGGAATCACTCCTGAAGCAGCAGCGTACAGTCCCCCTGAGCCTGTTGTGCGGATAACCCGTGAAGATTTGGCGGAAGCTTATTCGGCCCTCAATGATCCGCTGGAGGAGATCACATTTGTATCGTTGGGCTGCCCGCACCTCTCGATTGCCCAGATCGCCCAGATTGCAGAGTTTCTAAAAGGAAAAAAGGTCAGAGAGGGCGTAACCCTGTGGCTTGCGACTGCGCGAAGCACAAAAGCGCTTGCAGAAGCTGCGGGTTATGCAGCCATCATCGAAGAGGCGGGTGGTATTTTCGCCTGCGATACGTGCATGGTGGTTGCACCGTTGCGCGGGCGTTTCCGTGGGGTTGCAACTACAAGCGCCAAGGCCTGCTTTTACTGCAGGGGCAAGAACCGCATGGCCGTGCGGGTGGGCTCACTGCGGCAGTGCCTGGAGGCGGCGCTCAGCGGGAGGTGGCCTGAGCGGAGGAAAAGCTGAAGTGGAGCTGCGAGGTCGTGTCATAAACGAGGGGGAGGCCGAGGGCGAAGCGCTTGTCAGCCTGCGGCCCTTGAGTTTCTACGGAGGTGTGGACCCTGAGACCGGCGTGGTCACGGACAGAGACTCTGATATTGACGGACAGTGCGTCAGCGGGAAGGTGCTCGTTTTCCCCCACGGCAAGGGAAGCACCGTGGGCTCTTACACCCTTTACCGGCTGGCGGCAAACGGAAAGGCCCCTGCAGCCATACTCAACAGGCAGTGCGAGACGGTGGTGGCTGTGGGGTGCATAATAAGCGGCATCCCTGCTGTGGATATGCTGGATATCGACCGGATAAGGACGGGAGACCGGGTCAGAGTGAAGGGCGGACTGGTGGAGATCGAGCCGGGAAGAGCCCGGGGAGACGGAGAAAAGGGGCGCACCGGATGAAAATGTACTCATAATGGGAAATTTTCGCCGGGCGGCCTTGTTTCGACGGAAAATAGATGAACGGCGGGAGAAAAACCCGCTTTTTTTGTTGCCCGCCCAAGCCCCGGTTCTTCCCAAAGAACCCGGTTCCCAAACTCCCGCCTTCTTCCCGGGACAGCCCGGACCCTTCCTGTGGGCGACCGCTTTCCAGCCCGGCTGCCTCGGCTTTACAATGCTGTAAGCCGCGGTCTTAAGGAAGTTTTCCTGAAAGGATCGGAGGAACCATGAGAAAGACAGTGACTGTTGCAGCTCTGACCTTCGGGGCGTTCCTTTATGCCGGTACTGTTGAACCTTTTTTCTCACTGAGCCTTGACGATCCGTCAAGCGTAATAGATACCGGGGGACAGCTTGTAGGTGCGCCCGATTTTTCTCTAAGCGGGAAGTTTGAAACCGGAATGACCTCTGTGATTCAGGGCCAGGATTATGCCCATTGGGATCGGGACAGAGTGCGGGCTATCTTCTGTACCTATGACGAGCAGGCCGGCCTCACCGTGGATTTTTTCCTGGCAGGCGTTGCAGAGGGGTTTTCCGGTGACAGTGGTCTTTTTGCCCTGGTGCGCCGCGGCGGAGGAGGCGATTTCTATTACATTGTGCAGCTTCGCGGTGGAAAGGTTCGGCTGGTGGCCCAGCAGGGAGGCCCCGGGGCCGACGAGAAGAAGGAGATTCTGGCCGACGTGGATTGGGATCCTGAGGCGGTTTACCAGATTACAACTTCCATCGGCCCGGTCGAAGGCATGCGCATTTTCGTTAACGGCGAGCTTGCAGCGTCAGGTGACACACCTTCCGGCTGGTCGACTTTTGCGTTCCCTGACGGTGCGGTTCTTGAAGTCGGCAATCGGGGGCCTTTTGGAACGGGAATTATCCCGGGCCAGGTCATAGACAACCTCAGGCTCTACAACGCGGAACTCGAACCACCCGAGCCGCAGCCCGCCGACGACCAGCCTGTTGTAGGGGCGGTGCCGCCTCGGGCCCCGATCGTGGTCTCTCCCGCCGCGGGCCAGACCGTCTTCTGGGGTGGCGCGGTTGTTGTGGGCTGGAAGGCTTGCGACATTTTCAATTCTTACGAGGTGAGAGTCACTCGGTCTGAAGACCCTGAGAATCTTGAGGGCGGATACAGCAGCGGAGTAGTACTAGAGGCGGCGAATTCAGCCTTTGTGGCAAAAGAGCTGGCATGCTCTGAAGCACCTTATTTCGCGTTCGTGAGACTGGGCAATGAATTCGGAATGGGTCCTTGGAGCGATCCGCAGCCTTTTTACGTGCCGAACAGGCCCGTGCGGGATCTTCTCGTTGAGAGCTTCGAGGAAGATCCTCCGGAAACAGAGGTCCCGAGCGGCTGGGAGATAAGAGAAGGCGTTTCTTCGGATCAAACTTACGTTTCGGATATGAACGAAGTGCCGATCGGGGCTGCGGACGGTGATCAGGCTTTTCGGATTCTCTATCCGAACCTTACCGACCAAGCGATTCTTACAAGAACGTTTGAGCCGGAATCGAATTTCGTTGTGTTGGAGTTCTCCATGGCCATAGATCCGGAGAACTTCACGCTTACGAGCGAGAATCAGCGCGCTTTCAGGATCGGCCTCGGGGCAAGCTCGGTGGATCCCGGAGACGATTTCCGGCAACTTGCCCTGTGGATCCAGCCCCGGGAAGGAATACAGTTCTACACAGGCGGGTGGAGGACTTTCGTTCCGCCGGACATTCTCAATATCTATGCGGGACAGTGGATCCGGTTCCGTATTCACGCGGATCGAGCCGCGGGAAACTTTACTGTTCTCTACGACGTGGGAGACGGATACAGAATTGGAGGATCCGCGCCGCTTTATCCGGTCGGAGATGTCATTGACAGGCTTTTTATCGCGGGCCATGAGAATGTGAACGTTCCTGCTTACCTTGATGCCGTTCGAATTCGGGGCGTTTCAGCCGAAACGATTCCCTGCAAACCGCCTGAGCCTGAATTCGTGCGCGGCGACAGCAATGCAGACGGCAAAATTGATGTGGCCGATGCTGTGGCAACCCTCAGTTATCTGTTTGCGGGCGGAAGCGTTGTATGTCTCGAAGCCTGCGACAGTAACGATGACGGCGGCGTAGATATAGCCGATGCCGTTTACGTGCTGGGTTACCTTTTCGGTGGAGCGCCCGCACCGGCTGAACCTTTTCCTGATTGCGGCTCGGATCCTACTGCGGAAGATCCTCCTCTGGGCTGCGAGGAGTTTCCGCCTTGCGGCGGATAAGCTCCCTTTAAAGGGGCAACTGTCCGCTGGCGTTTCCTACAGGCACTCAGGATCAACCTCCTTGTGCGAATCGTGCGGTTCATGTAGCTCGCCGTTTTGCACCCCCGAGCCGTCGGAGAGTTCTGTAGCCGGCGAAGCAGCTTCCGCTTGCCAGCGGTGTACTTTGGTTGTGGAGTCGAACGGAACCGCTCCGCTCCGCTTTCGGTGAATCTTTGATAGAGGACCCGAGCGCTGCGGTTTAGTCCCGACAGCACGCGGCACGCAGATTAAAGTCTGTATCCGGCAACGGCCGGGCCTCGACATTCTCCTCTATTGCGATAGACTGTCTGGCAAGCGACAGTTGTTCCGCCGGGCGCCCGGCGGGGTTTTAAGCGTAGCACTTCGTCAACGTAAAAAAGGAGGGCTCATGCGTCCAATAGGCAGTTACAAGCGGTACCCCCGTTCTGCAGCCGCGTCTTTTATCTCAGCGCGGGTTGAGATTACCATAGAGGGAGAGTCAAGTTGAAAGAGGTGTCCCTCTATGGTTTTTTCTTTTTCGGTGCAAAAGCCTTTTACCTCTGTGAAAAGGCGTTTGGTCTTTTCAGCGATCGGCCTCTTATCCCTTTCAAGGGTTTGCTGCCCGGCAGGTGTGCCGGTGGTATCGTGGCGGCACCTGTCGAGTCGAAAAGGTGATCTGCCCGAGCCCAATGGAGGGAAACAGCAGACTGCGTGCGTTGTCTTCGATATCGATGGAGACGGAAGCTGCGATATCGTAATCGCGGAGCGTACCAGGCCCCCTGCACTGGTTTGGTTTCGAAAGAGCGGCCGCACCTGGCGCAAGTACGTTATTGACTCTGAGCACAGGCGGCCTGAGGCCGGCGGCACAAGCTTTGATATCGACGGGGACGGGGATCTTGACCTGATAATCGGCGGCGATGCCCGCAGCAGTGAGCTTTGGTGGTATGAAAACCCCGCACCGAATTTTGCACCACATGTCTCTTGGAAGCGACATTTTATTAAAAGAACAGGCGGCCGGGCGCACCACGATCAAGTTGTAGGTGACTTCAAAGGTATAGGCAGGCCGCAGCTTGTCTTCTGGAATCAGGGTGCCAAAAAGCTTTTTCTCGCCGATATACCCCCGAACGCTCGAAGTCTTGATTCTTGGAAGTACGTCGAGATCTTCGACTATTCAGGTTTGAGAAGCAGGATCAAGCAGGAGGGTGCCTTCGCCTACGATATAGATCAGGACGGCAAGGTGGACCTCCTTGCAGGGCAGTTTTGGTTCAAACACTTGGGGGGAAACCGCTTCAAGCCGATCAAGATCTCAGACCGTCCGGGCAGGATCGCGGCAGGGGAATTCCAGCGAGGAAAGCGGCCGCAGATCGTAGTTGCGCCAGGCGATGGGAACGGACCGCTTTGGTATATTGAATGCCGCGGGGACCCGCTTGATACGAGATCGTGGACGCGGCGCAACCTGCTTCCCAGAGAGGTCATATCAGGCCATACACTTGCTGTGGGCGACGTAAACGGTGACGGAAACCTGGATATCTTCTGTGCGGAAATGCACACTCCGGGTAACAGGGACAAGTGTACGGCCTGGTTGCTTTACGGTGACGGTAACGGCCGCTTCACCGTGCAGATTCTCTCTTTGGGGATCGGCAACCATGACTCCCGCCTGGCCGATGTGAACGGAGACGGGAGGCTTGACATTGTCACAAAACCTTATACCTGGGACACCCCTCGGTTGGATTTATGGCTGAATCAAGGTACGGAGCGCGCTGGGAGAACGGACCGCAAATAGGTGACGCCTTTTTGCCGGAGCAGCCTGGGCGGTCCTTCCGGGCGCCGAGCACGGGTATCATGAAAAGGAGCTTGCAATGAGGCTTTTCAGTTTTTTGCTTGCAGCTGTGCTTTTGCTTGCCGCGCTTCCGGGTTGCAGGGTCTTGGCAGGGATAGCGGCCGGACCCATTATGGGCGGCCCCAGCCTCACAGGACGATTCTACAGGCAGAACGTTCCTGATTACCTTAAGGTGATCGGCACTCCTTTTGTTTTTCTGACGGGCACTACCATCGGCCCGCTTGTCACCATGGCCAGAGGCGCGAACCGGGAACTTACACGCTTTGGATACGGCGGGGACGCTGAGGATTACTGGTATATCCTCGATCCCTTTGATGCCGGGCTTTTCACCTCTCCCCCGACAGCGAGTGAGCCGGCTTTCAGGCGCAAGGGGCAAAGGAGCGGCAGCTGAGCTCGTCGGGGCTGGGATCACTTCCGCATTGGAGGAACGGTTCGGGTAGAGAAGGCTTCGCGCCGAAAAGAACCGCCAAGAGCGCGACCGCATCTGAAATGTCAAGCCTCCCGTCATCGTTCCCGTCGCCCGCATCGGCACAAGACGGACTCCTGCCTCCTGCAAAGAGGTACTTAAGCAGAAAGATAGGATCGGCGATATTCAAGGCGCCGTCGGCATTGGCATCGCCTCTCCTGAATGATGTATCTCTGGGAGCGGGCTTCACCGTCACCGAAACCTCTTTGTTTGTGTATTTCGTCCGGTCGATGACAGTGAGCGTAAAGATATATGTCCCGGGAACGGTCAGTCCTTCAACAGTGGTCGTCGGTTTTCCAGGAGTGCTGAAGGCGGGTTCGGCACCCGAAGGACACTGTTTGAGCGACCACCAGTGTGTTATCACATCACCGTCCGGATCGCTTGTCTCAGCTCGTAAGGTAACCGAATTTGAAGGCAAAGTGAGTTCGGCAGGCTGGGCGAGAAGCGACTTAATGACAGGCTGTCTGTTCGGGGGGTGGACGGGAACGGTAAGTTCGGCTGTCACCACATGCTTTCCGTCGTTCACATCGAAGGCGAAGACATACTCGCCCGGAACGGTCATTCCGCTCGCCTGGCATTTTGTGGAAGTCGGATCCGAGAGCACGACCGCGGCTCCCTCCGGCCGCCGAACAATGCGCCACCTGAAGGAAAGAGGATCACCTTCAAGATCCCAACCTCCGCCGCGAAGTGAAGTTGAACTATGAGGCAGCGTTATTTCGACCGGAAGCCGGTTGTGTACGTCGAGAGGCAGGGGCGGCTGATTTTCCGCGAACACGGAGACGCGCACCTCGCGGCTTACGGTGTGGACTCCGTCGCTGAGCGAAACAGTGAAGCGATACAGCCCAGGGACATTCATACCGGTGACGCGGGTTCTTGGGGTGGTTGGGGCCTCAAGCATCACTGCAGCACCCCGCGGTTTCTCGGTTACCTCCCACCGGTAGGAGATCGGGTCAAGCTCGGGGTCCTGCGCGGAAGCGCTCAGAGTAACCGAGCTTCGGGGCAGTGTAAGGTACTCTCGGTCCGCTTCCCATGCCGTGGGCACCGGCGGCAGATCGGCCTCCGGGTGCGGATAGACGGTTAGAACCGCACCGCTTTCAAGATTCACGGTGAGCGTGCCTTCTCCGACTGCGCGCACGCCGAGTTCTCGATAGGGTCCGCCGCCCGTGGTCGCACAGACACCGTAGGCGCCGTTTGGAATTCCCCTGATGGTCACCTCCTTGGCTCCGCCTTTGTTTATCAAGACAGTCGTTGTCTTACCCTCACGCTCGAAAGCAAGAAGGCGGATTGAGGGATCTGCAGAAGAAGCGCCGATCCGTACGGCTCCCGGTCTCACGTAGTTTATGACCTGCCTGAACTTCCAGTAGGTGCTCTTGCGCTTAAAACCGTTGTAGCCCCACTTTATCTGCGACCCTGTGCCGTAGATCTCCCAGTATGAAACTCCCCCCTTGGTCAAATCGTCGTAGAGGTGATCCATTGTGAGCCACATGAACTCGGTTTGGGCCGTGGGAAGATTGCGGGATTCGGCGTAATCGCGCAGGTAAGAACGATAAGGGTCGTTGGAGCCGTAGAGGTGATACGAAACCACGGCTACATAGCACCAAAGTTCGCCATCGTCACGCACAGCCGTTACATAGTCCCAGCTGCGACGCGCATTGACGCATTCAGGAAATTGGACCTTTGTTGAAAAGCCTTTGGCTTCGAGAGCCGGGCCGAGTACTTTGATCATCGAAGCGACGACTTCTGCTGTGAACGGATTGTTGTTGCCGGCTTCGTTCAGAATACAGTAATAGGCGGCGTGGATTCCGTAGCGGTCCGATAAATAGGAAAGCAGTGAGAGCGCATACTCAGCGTACTCGCCGGGGCTGTGAAGGAGCCAAGCCGGCACCTTACCCGTGCTTCCGCCGTTGAAAAAAGAAGGACTTACGTACGCATCGAAAGGGTCTCCCCGGGCCTCGACCTGTGCTTTGAAAGTAAGCACGAAGCGTGTCATCTTCCGGTCAAGCGCCCTTGTGTCAACGGCGGACCAGTTCATCACCGTTGGATCGCCGTTGTCGTTGTACCTCTCCCAGCGCCCTTCGTCGGATCGATTGCCGCCGGGGGGTTCTATCCGGAGTCGATTCAGTCCGAACTCACGCGCCATGACGAAGGCGATTTCCTTGCACAGCGCTTCGGTGGCCCAAGGAGGTGTCGACGAATCGGCGCCCCACCCGAGAATCGTCTGGTGGCGCTGAGAAGGATCCAGCCTGACTGTGACGCCTGCGCGAAGCACGCAACAGGGAAGCAGAACTGCAGCTGCAAAGGCTCCTGATCGCAGACTTTTTCGGTATATGCTTTGTACTTTCATAACCGTTTGTCTCAAGCTCGGGGGTCTACTGATAAAAAACAGCCACCGCGCCGTCAGGTGCCTCCGCCAAAGCCGTGTGGTAATCTTCCAGAGCACGGTTACCATCGTAGAGGGGACCGGCCGTTGCGGTCAATCAGCGAAAAATGTTGTGTCCGACGCAGAGTATGAGCAAGGAGCAGGGGTAAGATGGACAAGCGGATTCTGGCTTTCTTCATAGCTCTACTTGCTGTTTTCGCTTACCAGCTTTTCTTTGCAGGTTCCGGTGACGCGCTTGACTATTACACCGATTGGGAGGACGCTGTTCGCGAAGCCAAACTCAGCGGCAAGCCGATCCTCTTGAATTTCGGAGGGCCGTGGTGACCGGCCTGCAGACAACTGGAGAGCCGTGTGTTCTCCGACAAAAAGGTTCAGCGTCTGGCCCGCGGGTTTATCTGCGTTAAGGTCGATCCACGCGAACGCGTGCAGGCCTGGGAGTTTAAATCAACCAGGTACGTACCGGAAGTAGTATTTCTCACAAACGATCTCGAGGTTATAGCGCGTCTCGAAGACAGAACGGTTGCTGGAACAGCACGCCTGATGCAGAAGATCCTCGACCGTTACAGGTAGCCTGGATATCGCGACTTTCCGGTGGCATGGAGTCCCGGGTCGAAGGCGAGCGAATCTTTATCGAGAGTCGCCCGCCACCACAACGGTTTGGTAGATAGGCGAAGCCGAGCCAGCGGTAACCGGGAACTTGGTGTCGCCCGATTCAAGATAGTACTCGAAGTCGTCGGCCTGCGGGGGTATCACCGCCGAGTAAACGCAGCGCGCCTTGTGGTGCACGGGAACGTCCTGCCACGCGCCGCGGCCTAACGGTCGGACCTTTAAGACCGGTGGTGTGTCGCCCGTGCCCAATGCGATCACGGTCAGCTCCAGGGCTTGGCCTTTGTTTATGTGCGTCTCGGTACCGAGCACGCGGATCAGTGGCGCCCCGTCGTAAACGGGCGATGGGTTGGCGCTCTCAGGGATCGGCTTGCCTAGCCCTCGCTCGAGTTGCTTGTCCCATTTCAACACCACCAGTTGGTGCCAGTTGAGAATCTCGAGGCTGATGATCTCGCCCAGGTCGCTGGCGTTCGTCACCTTCTCAAGATGCAGCCGCATTATCTTTTCGAAGAGCCTCGCCATCTTCGTGCGAGCGGCCAGCGCTTTGGCGTACCACCCCTCTCGCATCGAAAGCTCGAACTGATGGCGTACGACACCGAACTCGCCCATCAGCCGCAACAGCTGAAACGTTTTCAGGAAGTAATCGAAACGCTCCCGGTTCCCCCGCCCCGCAATCTTGGGCCGGAGGGCCTCAAGCTTCTCCACAAACGCGTAGTTCTTCTTGGCCGTGTCCCAAGATTCCTCCTCGTTGGGACGGATCGCTGCGGGAGCGGCACCGGCGGTCTCGCTGTCCGTATCCCAGAAGTTGACTTTCGGCAGGCCGCCGGGTTGGTTGATCCCGCACAGGTCGAGAGACGCGAAGATCGCACCAGCGTCGGGCCCCACCTCGGGGCCGAACTGGGTGGTCGCCCACCGCTGGTAGTAATCGCGCACCCAGCTGTTCCTGCGCCCGGGCAGGGTCCGCTTGGGTGGCTCCGACGTCGTGCCGTAGGCCCAGGTCAGATCACGCATCGCGCCGACGTTGGGGCTGAGGATCCGGGTGCGCCAGTGCTTGGCGATCAGGCCGTGGCACTCCTTCTTCAGTGCGGCGTGCGCGTCGGACCAGATGCGGCCGATGTCCAGTTGCAACTGGCCCAGGCCCCAGTCTTCTTCGAACCAGGTGGCCGCCCATTTTTTGCGCTGGCGGCTGAGGTCTTCGAACGATTCGGCCTCGTCCCAGAGGCCCATGATCGGTGCCTCATAGGGTAGGAGCTTGGGGTCGTCGAATTCGGCCGGGTTGTCGGCGCTTCCGATCTTCCAGCCCGCCATGGCGATCTGGAACGGGTTGCCCAATTCCTCCAGCGCCTTACGCGCCAGGGCGATGTCTAGCTTCACCGCGTTGATCTGGGTCGGGGTCATGTCGTAGGCCTGCCACACCTCCCATGTCCAGAGCCAGTAGTAGTCGAGATCGTGAGTCCGCATGATGCGGGTGAAGATCCCCTTGTAGATCTCCTTGACCACGCTGGGGTCCTTTGGGTCGAGCCCTTTCTCTTTGAGGTGCAACTGCAGGGCCAGGGGGATGCCGCGGACCCACTCGGCCTTAACCTCGGCCCCCTTCTTCTCGACCCCCATCGGCAGTTCCGTGCCGACGGCGGTCTTGACGCCCAGCCGCTTGGCGTGGGCAAAGGCATGCTTCAGCATGACGCCGGTCTGATTGAACGCCTCGTTGTACCCCTGCAAGTCGGTGTAGATCTGCGTGCCCATCACGTCGGGGCCGTAGTCGTTGCGATCGAAGATCTGGCTTGCCGGCGATTGGAATCTGTCCGTGTCCAGCGTTGCGTAGCCCCAAATTCGGTGGGGGCGCTTCGTGTGGGCGAAGTAGGCGGGGTAAGACCACTTCACCGTGCCGTCGGGGTTCACGTCTTCGGGAAGCCCGATCCAAACCGTCAGCTCCGGCCCGATCGGGCGTTCCCTTGCCGCGAATTCTTCATAGGATCCGTATTGCGGGTAGGTCTTGAGGCCGATGAAGTTCATCCCCAGCTTCGGAAGTTGTGAGATCACCGACTTGTAGTCGCGTGTGTTCCAGAGGTCGGGACCCTGGAAGAAGTTGTGGAAGGGCAGAATGCCACGCGTCTCAAAGAGTGGCCTCCCAACCTCGTCGAAGCCGGACAAAGAAAGCTGGGCCCGGGCGTCAGGGATCGCGTCCCCGGCGAGGTCGAAGCCGACACCGATCCTCTCGGCGTATCGGTAAGCGGCCATCAGTGTGGCGTTCGCATCGGCACCTGAGATGACCAGGATGTCGCGGCCGGCCGCGGCGATCGACTTGAGGAGCGTTTGCCCTTCTGTGACTTCGTAACCGATCGCCCGGCGCAACGACTTCAGCAGGGTGCTTCCGTTGGCTGCCACGACGATCAGGTCGCCGGAAGCGGGCAGCGACGCGACGGGTTTCACGTCCAGCAACTGGCCGCTGCGCAGGTAGATGTAACGCCGAACCTCTTTGGCCGCAAGCAGTACGTTGGGCGATCCGTCAGCGGGATAAACGATCGTGACTGTAGAAGACGACACCGGTTCGGCCCCCGCGTCGAAGGGGGCCAAAGCCAACAGCAAAGTTACCGCAAAGAGCATGATCGATAGCTTCATTTCGCTTCGTTATTTGAGCCCTGGGGTTTGTTCTTGGAATTTGGCGCTCCACCTCATCCTGCGGTTCTGTCCGGATTCTTCTGTAAATTTCCCGAGAAGCGGTCCACACAGCCGACTTCCCTGTCACCACCGGCACCTTCGATTGTGCCTGGAGTCCTGAGCTAAGACAAGCTGGATTTTCAGGCCTGTTACCTGAGGTGGAGTTGAGTCTTTGGAGGGTTTTTA
>CAZGYL010000079.1:0-12394 GCA_964529985.1 uncultured Planctomycetia bacterium
GTCGGCAAGCGACCCGTCAAGCGGCCAAACGGAGACAGCACCCGGTATCTGCTCCTGCCCGCTTCCCACCTGGAAGCCGATCCCCAGCGCCACCCTGCGTTCCCAATGTTGGTCCGGCTGAAAATCGGGAGAGGCCCATGTGGAAGGCGGGCCGCTTCCTGCAGGCACAAAAGCCTCCCCTGTCGCCCCCTCCGGTACAAGCTCCACTTCTTCCATGGTAAGCCCGTAGGAGATATTCGCTCTCAGGGAAGGGAAGGCAGGGGAGAATTCAACCGCCGGAGTCACGCCGTCGGGCCTGACCAGAGCCAGGTACTCCCCATCGCTGTCCAACTTGAAGTTTGTGTGCAGTTCGCCCGCCTCCGGCGCCCGGTTTTTCCCGGAAGCGAAAACCACAAGGAAACCGCCCGGCGGCACGGTGCGGGCCGGGAAACGCCATTTGCGCAGATTCAAGGGGTCGTCCGTCAAATACCAACCCTGAAGATCCGCCGGCTCGTCACCCAAGTTCCCTATCTCAATCCAGTCGGACGTATCGTTATCTTCATCCCGCAACGCGCCGGGGGAACTTGCTGCATTCGCAGGGGCGATCTCGCTTATAACCACCTTGGGGCCGGCTGAAACAGAAAGGCAGAAACCTATCAGCGAGACAAGCAGCGTCCCGTTTCGCACCACCTCAAGCGCCTGAGCGCGGGCGGCCGGGAGTAAGCATTTAAGTTTCATATTTTTCCCTATCTGTCTTCAAAAAACGAATCTCCGCACGGTACCGACCTCTTTCATTTTATCGCGCTCCCGGCCCACTGTCAGGGGCTGCCACGTTGACAGGGGTCTTTTCTTTTCTTATAGTGCCTTTGAGGCGGTGCAAAAGGGCGGAGTCGGGTTTTCCCTTTGCAAAGTTCGGGAGGCGGAAAGGAACGACATTTCGGGTTGCTTTTCCAACAACGTTTCCAATCAGTTGGAGTTGAAAAAGGAGGAACCATGTGCAGCAAGAGAATCCCTTTTCTTCTGGCGGTCTCATTGTTTCTTTTGCCGGCATGCCCCGTGGGAGCTGAATTGCTGTCACACTACACGTTCGACGGCAACCTTCAGGACAGCGGGCCCGGTGGAAACCACGGAACCTTTGTCGGCGGGGATCCCGTTTATGTTGAAGGGCACGACGGTACGCCCAACGGCGCGATCTCTTTTGACGGTGTGGACGACTACGTCGATCTCGCACACACAAACGGGCTTCCCATCTACTCACACCCGGCCTTCAGCATAACGCTGTGGGTGAAGGGACCGGTACAAAAGGATAAGCGGATTTTTGATGAAAGCTCAACCACCAACAACTCGCCTCTTTTCAACCTGGGCACGGACAATCGCGGGCAAAGGGGGGTCTTCGACCTCTTCATACGAGGAGACAACGGGCAAGCCGTTGCAAACCATCGGAAGTCCACGGGTATCCCCGGAGACACCGTGCATCAGGGAATCGCTTTCGATGATACATGGCATCACATCGCTTACATCGACGACAACGGACAAGTGACTGTTTATATCGATGGCGTAAAGGACCCTGCAAATTTCTCCTACACTCGGATTCCTCTTACCGCAAACAAGACCATACTGGGAGCCATAGTCCGCGGCTCGGCTTGCTGTTTCTTCAAAGGCGCGCTCGATGACGTGCGTATATACACACATGCTTTGACCGAAGATGAAGTGCTTGATCTCCTTGACCCGGGTGACTGCCCGGCTGAAGGAGACACCACGGTGACTCTTACGATCGATTCGGTTCACGACATGCTGCCCGGCAGGTACACCGCGCGGGCCACAGCGGTCGACCAATCCGGTGACACGCACCTGCACTTCTTTTTCAAGGCCGAAGAGGCGGGCGGCACGGTCTTTGAGGTCGGGCCGGTTGCAAGCGACACCGGTGAGGCCTCGGTTCCTTTCATTCTTTTCGGCGGCTCTTGGACCATAACCTGCAGGGTCGACGACGACCCGATCTGCCGTGACAGGAGCCCGGAGGACACGGCTACCGTTCAGCTTGAGGTGGACGACACCCCGAGGCTTATATGCCACCTGCCTTTTGACGGAGACATCGCCGATCACGGCGATGCGGCGAATCCCACCGAGTTTGTGGGAGGCGATGCCCCTACGTTCACAACGGGCTACGACGGCACTGAGAACGGCGCCGTGCTTTTCGACGGAGTTGATGATCTGATTCGGATCGAACAGCAGGCGGGACTTCCGATCTACTTGGCCTCCAAGGCCTATTCGGTCTGCATGTGGGTAAAGGGTGATCCCCAGAGGGATATGCGCGTCTTCTCCGAAGGATCAACCCAGACAAATACGCCTCTTGTGAACATCGGAACGCACTTTTCCGGTGAGACGGGTAAAGTAACCATATACATGCGCGGGGATATAACCTACAGAGGTACCTCCGACCGCGAAGCTTTCGACGGCGATTGGCATCATATCGCCTGGATCGACGACGGCGGGAAAGCCGTGCTTTACATTGACGGAATCCGCGATGCTACGGATTTCACCTATCAGCACCCGAACCTCACTCTGGATACCACCACCATAGGAGGAATTCTACGCGCAGCCGCGAGCCACTTCTTCACCGGTGCCATCGACGACGTGAGGATATACAACTACGCGCTTTCAGAAGAAGAAGTCCTGGCACTCGTTCCCGAGCCGGGAGATTGCCCCCGGGACGATCGGGAGGCCGACACACGCTGTGACGGCTTGACCGTGGAAGGGCCGGAAGGCGGTATCGAAGGCACATACACGCTTACCGCGGTCGGGCTTGACGATTCAGGCGACGATCCGCTGTGGTATACATTTGTCGTTCAAAACGAAACCGGCACCCGTTATCAAGCGGGCCCTCAGACCGAGCCTACCGCTTCTTTCAATCTTAGTGTCGGACAATGGACCGCTGAGGTGAAAGTCGACGATGACCTTGCTTGCCGCGACGATGGACCCGACGCCGTATGTACGGTTCAGTTCCGCGTCCTTTCAGAGCCTCCTATAATGATCTCGCATTTCCCGTTTGACGGGGATCTGAACGATACGGAACCTGCAGCGAACAACGGCACTCTTGTAGGCTACGAGGATGCGGGTGACGGTACATTCGAGCGGTTCGAAGCTGATCCGGTCTTCTCGCAAGGTGTTGATTGCACGGAACCCGGAGCCCTCCGATTGGGTGGAGAGGATGAGAAGCTTCTCGTTGAGGTCACTCAGAATGCGTTTCTGCCTCTCATCTCCCGCGAAGCCTTCAGTTTTGCAGCATGGGTGCGCGGCACTCCTCAACCGGATAAAAGAGTCTTTTCCGAGTCCTCCTCGACAAGCGACAGGCCCCTTTACAACATAGGCACCGACAACACGGGAACGACCCCGGCGCTCGACATCTATATCCGTGGGGATGACGGAGCTGCGCTTGTGAATCACGCCAAATCCACCGGTGCCGTTTTCGACGGCACATGGCACCATATTGTATGGGTGGACGACAACGGAAACGCTGTACTTTACATTGACGGGCAGCGCGATCCCACCGATTTTTCCTACCAACGCGGAAACCTGACGGTCGATACCACGACCTTCGGAGGAATCCTCAGAAAAGGACGGCTGCCGGGCCGCCACCCGGGCTGCTGCTACTTTGAGGGCGAGATCGATGATGTGCGTCTTTTCAACTACGCGTTGAGCCCCGAGGAGGTGGCTGCACTTTACGCGGATGGCCCAAGCCACTGCTGCCCGGATGAAGGCGATACGCATTGTGACGGAATTGTGATTGAAGGCAGCGGGGAGCCCGGAACGTACAGGGTGATCGCCACCGCCCGGGATGACAGCGGCGACTCGATCCTGTACCTCTTCCGAGCTGACAACGGGGAAGGAACGGTCCTGGAGGTCGGACCCCAGGAGAATCACATCGCCGAATTCACTTTGACTCCCGGTACTTGGACGATTACGGTTGTCGTTGATGACGATCCGCTTTGTTCCGACGAGGCTCCGGACTCAACCTGCTCCGAAACCGTCGAGGTACAGGAACCGGGCGTGCGTTTCAAGCGCGGAGACGCGAACGCAGATGGGACTGTGGATATCGCGGATGCGGTCTGCATCTTGGCATACCTTTTCGGCGATAAGAATGACCCTTGCAAGAGCTCCGTTGCTGCATGCTATGATGCGGCGGACGCAAACGACGATGAAGCCCTCGATATCGCCGATGCGGTCTCAGTGCTCGGGTATCTTTTCGGTGGATCGGGCCCGCTTCCCGCGCCGGGAACCGAATGCGGGCGGGATCCCGAAGGCGAAGACCTTCAATGCTCCTCCTACGCACCGTGCGAGTAGAGGTGCGCCGGACCGAGGGCTGTAAGAAGAAAGAACGGGAGGTTGAGAATGCGGGTTCTCCGAAGGCGTCGGACGGCACTTTGGCTTCTGGAGGCGGCTCTTCTGGTCTGCCTGGCGGTAAGGCCGGTGGATGCGGAGCTTGTCTCGCACTTCACTTTCGACGGGACTCTCGAGGATCAAGGTCCTGCAGGCAATGACGGCGTGTTTTTCGGGGGTGAGCCTTTTTACGTCGAAGGGTATGACGGAAAGCCCGAAGGAGCCTTGAGCTTCGACGGGATCGACGACTATGTGGACGTCCCGCACGTAAACGGGCTGCCGATCTATGCCGAGCAAAGCTTCAGCATCACACTGTGGGTGAAAGGCCTTCCTCAGCCCGACAACAGGGTCTTCTCCGAATCGTCAAGCACCAGCAACACGCCCCTTTTCAACATAGGTACGGATAACACGGGCAACACCGGAGCCGTCGATATTTACATTCGAGCCGATTCAGGGGTGGCTGCGGTGAGCCACTGGCACTCCACGGCAACGGCTTTTGACGACCAGTGGCACCACATCGCCTACATAGACGACAACGGCCAGGTGACGATCTACATCGACGGCTTCGAGCAGCAAGGAAGTCCGCGTTATGCGCGTCCTGTTCTCACGCTTGACAGGACGACCATTGGGGCGATCGTGCGCGACTCCCGCAACCCGCCGGAATGCTGCCATTTCGCAGGAGCCATTGACGACGTTCGGCTCTATAACCACGCCCTGACCAAAGAGGAAGTTTTTGCACTGCTCCCTGAACCTCCCACTTGCCCTGACGAAGGCGACACGCACTGCGACGGCATGGAGATCACAGGCCCTCTGGGCGGTGGTCCGGGCGTGTATTCGGTGTCGGTCATGGACGCTGAGGACGAATCGGGCGATCAGATCTGGTACACGTTTACAGCGGATAACGGGCAGGGTACCGTTCTGACGGTCGGACCGCAGCTTGAGATAAACTTCGCCGACTTCACTCTGAGCGAAGGGACGTGGACTATAAGCTGCACCGTCGATGACGATCCCAATTGCCCGGACGTGGCTCCGGACGCGACCTGTACCGAGATCGTCGAGGTTTCCTGTCCGGCTGAGGGCGACACCCACTGCAGCGGATTGACGGTCGAAGGACCGCCTGACAACACGCCCGGCACTTACCTGCTTACAGCGGAAGGTGCCGAGGATGACTCGGGCGACGAAATCCTCTATATATTTACAGCCGACAACGGTGTTGATCCTCCGCTTGTCGTCGGGCCTAAGAGTATAAGCAACTCCATTGAGCCTCAAACCGCCGCTTTCACACTCGGGCCGGGCACATGGACGCTGTCGGTGCGGGTAGACGACGATCCCGACTGCGGAGACGAGGCTCCCGATGCTGTCTGCTCAAAGCAGATCACCGTCCAGGAAATGCCCAAGCAGCTGATTTCATACTTTCCCTTTGACGGTGACCTTCAAGATAAAGGTCAGGCCGGCAACGAGGCCATCTTCCACGGCGATGTCGAGCCGACTTTCACCGAAGGGTTCGACGGAACGCCGGACGGCGCGATTCTTCTCGACGGGCTCGATGACTTTGTGGAAGTCTCGCAAGACCACGGGCTCCCTATCACAGCCCACCCGGCCTTTACCGTGTGCATGTGGGTGAAAGGGGAACCGACCGGTCCGACACCGGGAGGGGGAACTTCCGCCGACAGGCGTATTTTCGCTGAAGCCAACGTCGTTCCGACCGAACGCAACCCTCTCTTCACTTTAGGAACCCACAGTCAAGGAACGAACGGAGCGTTCGATGCCTTTATGCGGAACGACGACGGCTCCGTACCTCTCAATCACCGAAGGTCGGCTCGCGAGGTCTTCGACGGCCAGTGGCACCACATAGCTTGGGTGCAGCAGGACGGATCCGTAATCCTTTACATAGACGGCGTTCGGGATTCCACCGACTTCAACTTCAGGCGCGGCCAAATGACGTTTGCGACTACTACAATCGGTGGGATCCTGCGCGACGTACCGAGCCACTTTTTCAACGGAGCCATCGACGAAGTTCGTCTGTACAACTATGCGCTGAGCCAAGAGGAGATAGAAGCTCTCGTACCTGAACCTCCGGGCTGTCCGGATCAAGGCGACACTACATGCTCGGAGATCTCAATAACAGGACCGCCCGACAATATCGCCGGTTTGTACAGCGTTACGGCGGTAGGTGCTTCGGACGAATCGGGCGATCCCATCCTTTACACTTTTACAGCGGAGTCGCTTGACGGCCGTTATCTGCAGTCAGGTCCGGACTTTGTCGACAGCGCCGAGTTCTTCCTTATGCCCGGAACCTGGACGATAAGCGTGATCGTGGATGACGATATCCGCTGCCGGGACCAGGCTCAGAATGCGGTATGCTCCGAGCAGATCGTGGTCAAGGAAGAAGAACACCTGCTTCTTTCCCACTTCACGTTCGACGGAACACTGGAGGATTCGGGCGCGGCCGGTAATGACGGGGTCTTCCACGGAGGCCAGCCCACATTCGTGGAAGGCTACGATGGAACTCCTCAGGGCGCGCTCGCCTTCGATGGTATAGACGACATGGTGGAGCTCACTTACAACGATGGCCTTCCTATCACCTCCCATATCTTTTTCAGTATCGCAATGTGGGTGAAAGCACCTACCGGACAGGCAGACCGCCGTGTTTTCTCAGAGTCCTCCACCGTGGACAACAGGCCGCTTTTCAACATCGGAACTCATAACAGAGGACAAGGCCCCCAGGTGGACATTTACTTGCGCAGCGATACAGGCGTGCAGGTGCTTAATCACCCCAAATCGCAAGGCTCGGCCTTTGACGATACGTGGCACCACATCGCCTGGGTCGATGCTTTCGGGGAAGCCACACTTTACATAGACGGGGTCCGCGATCCAACGAATTTCTCATACAGGCGGCCCCAGTGGACGTTCACGACCACCACTATAGGCGGAATCCTGCGGGCTGCACCGAGCCACTGGTTTACAGGGGCTATCGATGACGTGCGCATTTACAACTACCTGCTTTCGGAAGAAGAAATCCAAGAGCTGGTGACAGGCCAACCGCCGGCTGAAGTTTTCTCGCGAGGGGATGCCAACGACGACGGAGCGCGGAACATAGCCGACGCGATCTACATACTCGGGTACCTTTTCGGCGGGGAGGCTCAGCCTGCGTGTCTTGATGCAGCCGACACCAATGATGACGGGAACGTCAATGTGGCTGATGCGATCGCACTGTTAGGGCACCTCTTTGCGGGAACGGGCCCGCTGCCCGATCCATTCCCGGGTTGTGGTGCCGACGGGCAGGCTGACGATCTGCCGCCCTGCCGTTACACTCATTGCCCGTAGACCTCTTGCAGCCCGGGCGGCGGCGCCTCAGGAGCCCCTCTTGGGGCGCCGCCGCCTGCGCCTTTTCCGCCTCGCCGGCCTGCTCGGTCGCGGCCGCGGCGCCTCCTTCACATCGCCCTGCTCTTTTTGGTGCGGCGGCGTTTGAAGAGTCTCTTGATAACAATCGTCAAGCAACATTGCTATAAGGGCCCGGCCTTCCTCACTTTCTGACAGCGAGGCGGCAAGCGGGATAAACCTTTCCATGCGTTCCCGCTTCAAGCTGTCGCGGTCCCTCACCCTCGCCTCGAGGTAAGCCACCAGGCGCTCGGCGACAACGGCGGCCACGTCCTTTTCAGTGGGTAAAGGCCTCTGCTGGAGCGCTATGCCGTACCTGTCGGCTATGGCCTTGAGCTCCACCTCTTCGATTCCTGAAACCAAGGAGACCGCCGTACCGCCTGCTCCGGCCCGACCGGTCCGCCCCGTGCGGTGAATGTATACTTCAGGGTCCTCCGGCACCTCATAAACAAAGACATGGGAAAGTTCGGGCACGTCAATGCCTCTCCCGGCTATATCCGTGGCCACGAGAAAGCGAAGCCTTCCGCTGCGTACCCTCCCCATCACATGATCTCGTTCCGACTGACTCAATTCGCTGCTCAGCTCCTCCGCTTCGTAGCCGAAGCGTTTGAGCACGGTCGCTACGTAGGAAACCCTGCTCTTTGTATTGCAAAAGATGAAGGCCGAAGAAGGGTTTTCGATCTCGATGATCCGGATCAGGCAGCGGTCTTTCTCCATTGCAGGAACTACGTAATATACGTGTTGTATGTCGGCTACATGAACTTTATCGCGGCTTAAGCTCAGAAAAGCAGGCTCCGAGAGGAACTCTCCTGCAAGCTTATGAACAAAAAGCGGGAAAGTGGCGGAGAAAAGGTATGCGTTCATCTTGTGATCAGGCAGAAACGCCTTGATACGCTGCATGTCCGGGTAAAACCCCATTGAAAGCAGCCTGTCGGCCTCATCAAAGACAAGCATGCGCAGCGAGCTGAGGGAAAGAGCCCGGCGCAGAAGCAGGTCCAGAATCCTTCCCGGCGTCCCCACAACTATCTGGACGCCTTCCTTCAGCGCCTGAAGTTGGGGACCGTAAGCAACTCCCCCGTACACGCAAACGGATCTCAAACCTTTTACGCCGCTTATTTTGGCGGCTTCACGCACCACCTGCTGGGCAAGCTCCCTCGTCGGTACAAGCACCAAAGCCTGGCACTGGAGCAGGCCTGGATCGAGTCTCTGCAGCATGGGCAGGAGAAAAGCCCCGGTCTTGCCGCTTCCCGTACGGGACTGCACCATGAGATCGCGCCCGGCCAGAAGATACGGAATCGCCCGGGATTGGACCGGAAGCAGTTCCTCCCAGCCCATGCGCTGAGCGGCTTCGCGCATCTCAGGGGACAAATCTTGTAGAGAAACAGGAGGCAGGGCGTCCTCAGGTTCGATTATCTTCTCTTCTTCTTCCTGTTCCTCTGCTTCCTCCTCCGCCTTTTTGGAGAAAATGTCCGGATAGGAAAGGAAACCTAACAGTCCGCGCCGTTTCTTCTTCTTTCTGCGAAACACGTCCAGCTCCACCTGCAGGGCCGACCTGCGGTTCCGATCACTTGATCTTCCACTCCAGAATGCCGCCCGAGTACCCTTCCTGCAGGATCACCTCGATCCTCAGGGCGTCCGTCACAACAGGGCTGAATGTTGTCGTATTGTACCGGTCTCGGGCCGTTTCGAAACCACTCGGGTCGGGAACCGGGACCCACTTCCCCCTCGTCCTGTAGAAAAGCCGCCAGGAAGCCGGTACGCGGCAAAAACCTCTGCCCGTGTCATCGAACCAGTAAACCGAAACCCGCGACACCTTGCGGGGGCTTTCGAACTCAGCCTGTATCCATTCCTTTGTCCCGCGGTGATCCCACCAAGTGAACCGGGGGATGGAGTGATCATTCGAATTCCTCGGTTCAAGACCGTCTGCAACCGCCTGCACCGTATCGCTCTCGAAGCAATGGGAGGCCCTGACGCGGTAGGCCGGACTAGGCGGCGGGCGCCACTTGTGGGCCTCAGGTCCTGTGCCGATTACGGGGAATGCCGAAATCCGAAGCCTTGCAGCCCCCATTGGAATGAGGGTTATGCGCTCCTCGGGCTGATCCGAGAAAACAGGACTTTCTTGAAGGGGGCCGACCAGTCCCAAATGATCAAGCCGCCACTGGGGAATTCTCCTGCCGGTCGCCAGAAGTTCCAAAGGCGCACCCTTATGGGTAAACGGCATGTCATCGGCCGGATAGCCCCTCTTGATCACCTCGAACGAAGCGCCTGGATCGCCGGCCTTAAGCACCAACCCGTAGTTCCAAGGACTCGTCGGAAAGATCTCCCAAGCAGGCCACTTGTCCGTCCCGCCGCTGCGCACGTACTTCTCCCCGATCTTAAGGGAGAAGGTGAGAGGTCCGCGGTCCACGGACACGCTGTTCTTGTTGGCCTTCCAGGTCCTGATCCGAATCTCCATGGGGAGCGAAAGCACCACCGTGTCTCCCTGTTCCCACTTCTTTCTGACGACAATGTATTGCAGGGGCTTCGGGGAAATTCTCCGTTCGACCCCGTTGAGGCTCACCCGGGCCGCCGAGCACCACCCGGGAATTCTCAGGTAAAGCGGAAATTCAACAGGCTTTTGCGGGCTGACGATGAATCGAATCTGTTCCTCAAAGGGATAGCAGGTCCGCTCCGTTACGGTTACCTCGGTTCCGTCACCCACTTGGGCTTTGACCTCGCTTGCGCTGTAAAACACGGCCGCAAGGCCGTTGTCCCTCGTCGCATACCAGAGGTGCTCGGCGTAGTAGGGCCAGCCGTGCCCGAAATTATGCTGGCAGCAGCGGTGGATATGAGGATTCATCCACAGCATAGGCCCGCCGTTCTGCAATCCCGGAGACTTGCTGCGCCGGTCGGAGACCACCATGTTAGGAGCCGTTAGGTAGCGCAAAGCTTTAAGATCCGCGGTCAGAGCCGCCGGAAACGTATTGAAAGCCGCGTCCTCGCACCGGTCCGCCCAAAGCGGATCCCCCGTGATTCCGGCGAGGATTTCGCAGGACAGCATCATTTCGACTATCCCGCAGGTCTCAATGGCTTGGCGCGGCCCCGTGTATCCCGGCCTGCAGTTTTCGTCTCCTCCGAACATGCCTCCCGGAACTTGTCCGTACAGCCGCCTGATCGTCTCATAGTTCCGGTAGGCACCCTTCAGGTGCCTGATGTCGTTTGATTGCTGCCAGTAGATGGTCGGTTCCCTGAAGCCCTGTGAAATGTTTACGTTGTGCCAGTTTATGATACCGCTTGTCCAGTCAGCCGTACGACGGTGTACTTTGCGTGCAAGATCAAGAAGAAAATCGTCGCCTGTTCTGTTGTAAAGCCAGTAGACGCTGTAAAGCAGATCACCGCCGCGCATCTTGGGCCAATAGCCGGCGAGAAAATCCTCTTCGGGTATGGTCATAAGGTACTTGCAATAACGAGTCATGAGATCGATCACGCGCTTATCACCGCTCCAGTCATAGTAATCCTGCAGGCAAAAAAGCATGATCATGTTGGGCCAAAGATCGGGCCGGCCCCGGAGGCCCCGCTTGTTGCGCTCGGGCCCGAACCACCCGTCCGGCCGTAGGCTGCGCAGCGCCCCTTCCAGCCATATCCGTGCCTCTCGGATCATTCTTTCATCGCGCAGTACATACCCGCAGTTGCTGAAACCCTTGAGCCAATAGGGCACCTCCTCCCAGCCGTGCTCCCCTAGTCCCTTCGGGCTCAACCACGCATTATTCTCTTTCTTAAGGAAGCCGCTTATCTCACCCAAGTGCCCGTGGAATCCGTCGGCCTGCAGGCGCAGCTGCTTGTACAGCCAACCTTTCGGCGTGATCGACCTGATGGGGAGCTTAATGAGCCTGTCGGGCTGCAGAGGCTCTCGGTTGCCGACGTAGCATTCGTTCCGCCCGGAGGCGGGCGGCCTTTCAACCACTTGCACTTCCACCGGCCCAGCCTCCATGTCACCCCCGGCTGAAACCCAAAAAAGAACGGAAAGGGAAACAAGAAGTTTCAGCGAACGGAAAGTCCGAGGTCCTGAACGGTCTCCAAAAAACTCCATGGTTCCTCCATGCTTCGTTTCCGGTTCCCACTTGTTAAGCCTCGAGCGCGCCGAAACCCGCAAACGGTTCCGTTACTCGCCCCGAAAGGCGAAGGCGGACTTTCATTTTAGAGGAGCGGTCTCCTGCAGGCAATCGGACCCGGAGCGTCGAAATCTCTACCGGGAGCTCCTGAAAGCAGGTACGATGCACACCTTGAGGGTTGTAAAGAGCAAGGAAGTGCACATGGGACGGGCTCTTGTAACTTTCGCCCGCAGTTGGCCGGCACTTGCTGTAACCCGCAGTTTGGGACGCCGGGGGATAGAGGTCTACTGCGGCGACGAAGCCCCGTTTGCAGCGGCCTTTTTCTCCAAGTACTGCAGGGGATCTTTCCGCTACCCTTCTCCCCAGCGCGATCCCCAGGGTTTTCTAAGTTCACTGGAGCAGGAGGTAAAAAGACTAAAACCCGCGGACAACGAACCCTACGTTCTCCTTCCCGTGCATAATGAAACCTTTCTTATAGCGCGGGAGCGTCGGCGTTTCGAGCCGTACATCTCTATGGCCCTGCCGCCTTACGAAAAAACAGAACTGACACATGACAAGGGTGCACT
>CAZGYL010000080.1:0-12382 GCA_964529985.1 uncultured Planctomycetia bacterium
GCTCTTTTTTCTGCTCATTGCGCCCCCACCGTGCACAATGCACCGCGCGTAGAGCGGAGGAGTTCCGCAAAATTCCTTTCGACTTCAAGGCGCGCATGCTCGGAGGCCGACCGGACCTTTTCCCGCAGTTTTTCCGCTCGGCCGGCCAACTCGAGCACCAGCTCTACAGCCTGAACCTCATTGAGGTATCGTGCATCAACAACAAGTTCCTCAAGGCCCAGTGCACGGTAGAGCCCTGAAAACTTGGGGCTGTAGGAGACGCCGATTGCAGGAACCCCTTGTGAAAGCGCTGCAATGCAGGCGTGCATCCTGGACCCGATCAACAACGAGCAGCGCCCGATCAGGCCCTTAAGCTGGTGAGCATCGCATGCCGTGCATACCAAATGCACTTGCTTGCGCTTGGAAGGAGGAAGGGCTTGGAGTGCGGCTTTGCAAGCTGTCGGATCGCTCTCCACATCATCCGGCCCGCCGTAAGTGTGAGGAACAAGCAAAACCCTCTTTCCGGGATCCTGCAGCAAACGCTCCAGCATAAGGCATGCAAACTTTGCATAATCCATGGAAAGCCTGAAGCTGTTGTTACGGCTGTAGCCTCCATGGAAAAGGAGGCCGCTGGGGTTGAAAGCGATAAGCTCGGTATCAGCTTCTTCGGGGATCGGAGGAGCAACCGAATCCCGCGGGCATTCAGCAGCCGGAAGCGTGAAGGCGACATCGGGACAGAAGGCCGAACGCGGCCGGGAAGAAACTCCGAGAAGGGATTGAGCCCGACTCAAGCTCTCAAAATCCCGCGCGTAGACACAGTGGGCTCTTCGCAGGAGAAATGCGGCGATCCGCCGGCTCAGGGCGGCTTTATAGGGGCCGTATGTTTGCGGCGCGAAAATGAGCGGCCGGCCGAGAGCTATCGGGATCAAGCGCTCAAGGACCCCTTTGAGGAAGCGACATATGCCGTAAATATCACTGAAACTATCTCCTCCCCAAACATCGATAACCGCGGCCGAATGCGCAACGGCTCTCAGATAGGGGAAGCGCTCCTCAAGAAAGCGCCGGACCCATGTGGACCTTGAAATCCTCCACAGGCAGGCTCCGGCGAGCGTCGCAAGCAGATGCTCTGAGAAAGCGGCACGGGGCGAAAGACGGACGTTGAAAAGCGACACCTTGAGAGGACCGCTTTCAGTGAGGACCTCCCTCTCGGAGGGGGTCTTAGCGGCTGCAAGGAAAACGACTTCCGCATCCGGTCTGAAGCGCCTGCACAGACTTACAAGAGAAGCGGCAAGAGCCGAAACCCCCCGGTTCTCCGTCTCAAGCGAAGCCCCGAGGATCGCTATCCGCCCCCCCTGAGGGATTGCCGCAGCGGAATGTTTCCCCATGCCTGGTTCCCCTTCCCGGCCTCGGGCCCTAAACGATTACGGCCTGCCGGCTGAAAATATTGCGCAACCACACTTCAAAGCAAACAAGGCTGAAAAGCACTTTATGATGGTCTTCCCTCCCGGCGCTGTGCTCTCTAAGAAGCTTGCCGACCGCCTGCGGATCCAAATACTCGTACATGTACGAATGAGGATCCAGCAGGGTGTCTACAAATTCACCTTGAACCGAACTGTGGAACCATCTGTCCACCACGTTCACCGCGAAGCCCCGCTTCGGCCGGTCAACGACTTCTGGCGGCAGAAATCGCCTGCAAACAAAGCGGTGCAGGAACTTTCCGCGCCCCCAGCGCACTTTGAACGAAGCGTCAAGCCTTTCCACAAATTCGATTATTTCCTGGTCGAGAAACGGTACCCGTACTTCAAGGCTGTGAGCCATGGAAAGCTTGTCTCCGTACATGAGAAGCTCATCAGGAAGCGTTGAGCGCACCTCGAGGAACTGAAGCCCTCCGAGCTCATCGAGCTTCCTGCCGAGCGGGATCAAATCCCTCCATGCTTCAAGCACCTTGTCGCCTGCTTCGGGCGGCAATACATCCGGCCTGAAAAGATCGTCGATCCGTTCCCGGGGTGCAAGAGAAAAGACGGCCTGATAACGCCGCGCTCTATCCTTCACCCCCAGCGCTTCGATTCCCCGCTTGACAGCTTCGCTTCGGGGGAGCTTTTTCAGAATCCACGCGGCCGACCCGCGCAGGCTTTCAGGCAGAGCGCGCCAAATCGCTCCGTAACGCACCCCGAAGTGCCTCTTGTAGCCTCCAAAAAGTTCGTCCGGCCCCTGGCCCATAAGTACGACCTTAAGATCCCGAGCGGCACGCCTTGCCACATGAAACATCGGAACAATCGAGGAGGAGGCAATCGGCTCTTCAACCGCTTCTACGACTTGTGGTAAGGTTTCCTCAAAATCCTCTTTACTTATTCTCACCGAGTAGTTGGGAACTCCGAAAATACGGGCTGTACGCGCCGCCTCAGCAAGCTCATCGTCTGGGAACGAAGGGCCGTAGCCCACCGTGTACGTGTTCCAGCACTCGCCGTTCTCAAGCATGAGAGCGAGAAGAAGACTCGAATCCAGACCGCCGCTCAGAAGGAGTCCGACAGGCACGTCGCTCAGAAGCTGCCTTCGTACCGCCCTGCGGTATCGCTCAAGGAGCTCTTCAGCGGCTTCAGCAACCGACGGCATCGGGTCGAAAGGTTCGGGCGAGCTGTTCCACCACCTTTCAATGCGCACCGTGCCTTTCTCAGCGATCAACCGCGTTCCTGCAGCAAGCTTTTTGATGACTTTGAAGATCGTCCACGGTGAAGGTGTGAACCGATAGCGAAGAAAAAGATTCAACGCAACCGGATCGATCTCAGGCACGCGTCCCAAAGCACGTAAAAGGGCTCGTATCTCAGAAGCAAAAAAGAGCTGTCCGTCTCGAACCGTGTAGTAAACCAACTTGATGCCGGCCCTGTCCCGTGCCGCAACAAGGCGCTTCGAGCGCCGGTCCCAAACGGCGAACGCGAACATCCCATTGAGGTGGCTCACCACATCTTCACCCCAAGTTTCGTAACCGTGAACTATGACTTCGGTATCAGCGCGCGTTCGGAAGGTGTGGCCCTGATCCTCGAGCTCCTTTCTCAGTTCGGGGAAGTTATAGATTTCGCCGTTGAAAACAACCCATATCGAGCCGTCCTCGTTGCTCATCGGCTGCTTTCCGCCGGTAAGATCTATGATCGCCAACCTGCGGAATCCGAACCCGACCGGGCCGTCGAAGAAAAAGCCTTCGTCATCCGGACCGCGGTGCACAAGACTGCCTGTCATGCGCCTGACCAGATCAGGGCACACCGGCTCGCGACCAGATAGATTCAACTGCCCGCAGATACCGCACATAGCTCGTGCTCCTCATCTTTTGAAATGCGGCCGGCAGGCTCGGATCCGGCGCACATGCGGCGGCGCTGCTCCGCTCTGAGAAAACGAACGACGGGAGCAGGCAAAAGTACCGGTTCCCCGCGCACTGCAGCTGCAAGGTATCCGACCCACCGCAAGGCGGCTCCAATGAGAAACGGACGCTCTGAGAGGCGCCGGGTGCACCTTGCAGCCTCGAAAACCGGATCGTAGCCCAGCGACCAGTCCATGCGCCCCTGCCTGAGCCTGAATGCCAGAGTGCTGCGCGTTCCCATTCCCACGGGCCTGTGGTGAAGAACTTTCAGGCTGCGCACCGTCAGAACGCGCCACCCTAAGAACCGCGCTGTGATTTCAAGCGCGGCATCCTCTCCGCCGAAAGGAAAAGGCCGCCAGGGGCCGACTTGTGCAAAGCAAGCGCAGCGGAAAAACTGCACCGCTCCTGCTACGCTGCAATCGCTTATGAGCTGCGGTTTGTACCCGTCGGGGGTTTTGTCCCAGATATGCCCGCCTGCAAGCCCTATCGAATGATCCGATTCCATGAGGGAAAGGAGGTTTTCAAAGTAATCGGGATCAAAGGAGACGTCCGCATCCAAGCTTCCAATGTACTGACAGGGCTCATTCAGATATGCAAGAGCTTGATTAAGGCATGCGACCTTTGATCCAACACTGCGCCTGCCTCCTGTGGTCCTCCGCACCAAAGTGATCCACGTATGTGCGGCGGCGTACCTCAGTACAATCGAATCCGTATCGTCCTCAGAGCGATCGCTCACAATGATCCACCTTGACGGAGGAACAGTTTGCGCGATCACCGACCGGAGCGTTTTTTCAATAACCGCAGCTTCATTCCGTGCAGCGGTAAGCAATGCATAGGGCGGAAAGGCCGCGGTCTGAACCATATCTCAGCCCCCCGCCTCCTGGAGTGCTAGGTGCCTGCTTGTAGCGGGCCGCTTGGGTGCCCGCGGCAGACCTGTAAGAAGAAATCCCACAAGTGCAAGCGATCGGAAAGCGCGCTTTCGCAACTGGCCTGCGCGATTCCAGACAACCAGCGACAAGAGCCCTCTCCCCAAAGCCCGGGATGCGTGCCCGATAAGAGCAAGCAACCACACAAGCGCTGTAGGCCCGAGTCCGTGGTGTTTGCGCCAGTAACGCAGGTTTGCGCGTACAAGCTCACGGGCGAACCTGAGGGGTGCGTTTGCGCTGCTTGCGCCTCCTACATGAATCGCTTCAGCTTCCGCGCAGTAAATAACCCGCCAGCCGCAACGGTGAAATCTGCGGCACCAGTCGATGTCTTCGCCGTACATGAAGAACCCTTCGTCAAGCAGACCGACCTCTCGGAGCGCTTCTCTGCGCACGGCCCAAAACGCTCCGCTCAGGCCGTCGACTTCTCTTGTTCGGTCATGGAGGCTGAGAGGCAGAAAAAGCGAGGCGCTCCAAAGCGCTTTCGGGAAAAGCTTATCCAAGGCGAATGTACGGCAGAGAACCGAACGCAAGCTGGGGAATATCATGCAGGAGGGCTGAAGCGAGCGATCCGGATTAAGCAGGCGCGGCCCGAGCAGACCCGCACGCCGTTCGGCCTCGAAGCAACCAATGAGTGCTTCAAGGCACCCTGGAAGCACTATCACGTCCGAATTAATAAGAAATACATACTTGCCTGAGCTTTCCTCAAGACCTTGATTGGTGGCTGCAGCAAACCCCAGGTTCTGTTTGTTGAGAATCAGCTTCACTTGCGGGAAGCACCGGGCTACGGCCTGTGGGCTTCCGTCGCTTGAAGCATTGTCGACGACGATGATCTCGCCTTCCCTACCGACCGGATCGCTCAACAGCGACTCCAGGCAGGCAAGCAGGTGTTCCCGGGCGTTCCAACTGACAATGACGAACGAATATGAAAAATCCATAGATGTCCGATCCCGGCGGAGATCCTGCTCCGGAGCGCCTCCGCCCCGGTTCCCCGGCCTGCAAAAACCCTTCCAGAGCGGCTCCCCAAGGCCGCCCGAACAACCTTTCCGGCCTAATTCCCCTCGGAAGTGTAGCATGGGGACCTGCCAGGGCAACCGGGAGCGGGCCCGTTTGAGAGTTCCGATTTTATGGGCGATACTTCTCAGAGCACTGCAGGGAATCGGGCGGCGGTTCATTCCGGGGAATCCGAAGCGAGGGGCGCCATGCCTGAGCGCATCATCCAGTGGCAGCAGTACAACCAGACGATACTTCATCCCTGCACGGTCGTCCTGGTGCTGCTTGCCGGAGTTTTGATTTTCATGCTGCCCCGGCGCTTGGTGCCGATTCCCATCCTCACCGCCAGCCTCTTTGTAACGGAAGTGCAGCGGGTGGTCATCGCCGGGCTTGATTTCAACGTCATGCGCATCATGGCCATTTTGGCTTGGATGCGCGTTGTGCTCAGAGGCGAAACACGGAGATTCACCTTAACGCCGTTGGACAAGGCGCTTATTGTTTGGACCGTTTCGGACACGCTTTTCTACACGCTTCTTATGGGCACAAGTCAAGCGTTTGTCAATCGGCTGGGACATGCCCTGAACGGGCTCGGACTTTACCTGGTGCTCCGTTTTTTGATCCGCTCTTTTGATGATGTGCGCAGAATGGTAAAAATCCTGGTCGCCCTGAGCATTCCGGTTATGGCGGCAATGGTCATAGAACACATTTGGGGGCGCAATATATTCAGCGTCTTCGGCGGAGTGCCGGAATACACCGTAGTCCGTGCAGGCCGACTGAGGGCACAAGCCGCCTTTATGCACCCGATCTTGGCCGGCACTTTCGGAGCCTCTCTGATTCCGCTTTGTGTTCTTCTTTGGTACCGCGGCGGAAGCCGCCCCATTGCGTCGGCCGGGCTTCTTGCAGGCACTGTCATTGCTTTTGCTTCAGCCTCAAGCGGCCCCGTATTAGGCTATTTGAGCGCCTTTGCGGCGCTGGCCGCCTGGCCGCTGCGCAGGCGCATGCGCCTTGTGCGTTGGACGATAGGCCTGACGTTGCTGGGCCTCCACCTGGTGATGAAGGCCCCGGTCTGGGCGCTTATAAACCGGGTGGCCGTCGTCGGGGGCTCGACCGCTTACCATCGATACAAGCTCATAGACGAGTTTATCCGGCATTTTTCCGACTGGTGGCTCTGCGGCTCGACCAAAGCCGGCACTTGGGGTTGGGGCCTGCAGGACATAACGAACCACTACGTGCTCCAGGGGCTCAACGGCGGGCTTTTGACTTTGATTTGCTTTATCGCGGTTGTGGTCGCCGGATTCCGCTGCGTAGGCCGCTCGCTTCGGCTCTGCAGGGGCATGTACCCTGAGGAGCGGATGGCCTGGTGTCTGGGCTGCGCGCTTTTTGTACACGCGGTGTCGTTTTTCGGGGTTTCTTATTTCGATCAGATCATTTTGGTCTGGTACCTTCTTCTTGCACTCATAGCCACGTTTTACCTGGAAGCGCAGAAACGGGCCGCCGAAGCGCAGGCTGCCGCAGCCGAGGAGGAGCTGCTCTTCGTGCCGGCCTGAAGCGTTGCTGCTTTACGGGTTGCCGCCGGGCGGAGGCACCCGTATAATGGCGCGCTCTTTTCCAGGGTTTGAAAAACGAGGAAACGCAGCAGGAGGAACCGACATGGCGCGTTTTCCCCTCAAAATCACAGCGGCTTTGTGGTTGTTCTCCTGGTGTTCCGTTTCGGCGGGCAACATTTACTGCGTACGCGCCGGAGCCGCTAGAGGCGGTGACGGAAGCTCATGGGATTCAGCGCTTCCTGCGGTACCGACGCGTCCGGAACGCGGAGCGGTTTACTACGTCGCTGATGGGTCATACCCGAGCCTCACCATAGCGACCCCGGCGGCGGGATCCTCGCAGATAACGATCAAGAAAGCCACGGTCGCCGAACATGGGCCCTCACCCGGCTGGAAGGATTCGTACGGAGATGGAACCGCCCGATTCGAGCATGTCTCCGTGGCCGCAAGCTTTGTTGTGTTCGACGGCGCTTTCGGCTCCGGTAGCGGTCCTTATGGCTTCGAAGTCTACAATACGGCCCCAGCGGATAAAAATTTTCATCTTTTGAGGATCGAGGCCGATGTCGACGATGTCGTCATCCGGCATGTTGAGTTGCACCGTCCGGGTATCGACTACAAGGGGAGGGGCATCAACGCCACGGGTTTCGGCAACGAGCGCATCACCATTGCAGACTGCTATGTACATGACCTCTTCGGCGTGCACGTTTACCTTTACAACGCAACCGATGTGGTGATCGAAAGGTGTGTTTTCGCCCGCAACAAGAGCACACCCGATTGGCACAGTGAATCGATCCAAGCCAGGGGAACGGCCAATTTCACCGTAAGGTGGTGCTGGTTTGAAGATATCCAGGGCACAGCCGTGATAATAAGCGGGAGCGGAAACTCCGCTTCATGGGATATCCACGGGAACGTGTTTTACGCAACTCCCGGCTTTTCCCAGGCGAACGGCCACGGCACTGTAGCCGACAACCAGCGCGACAGCATTCGCGATGTCCGCGTCCACAACAACACTTTTGTGGGAATAAAAGGTTTTAAGGCGGGTGTGCGTTTCTGGAAGAGCTCGGGCGGCTGCTATGCATTCAACAACTTGTATTACGACTGCCGCGGCGTAGGCTACGTTGGAACAACAGCCGATTACAACAGCTACTATGATTGTGAGTTCAAGACCATTGAGTTTCAACAAGGAACTGGTGACACCTTCGGGCGGGGCTCTCCCTTTGTTGACGCCGCCGGGGGTGATTTTCACCTGCAAAGCCCGACTGAGCCGGGCTGGGACAAGCTTGATGCCCGCTTTGCGCGCGATCCCGACGGCCTGGTACGCGGGGCCGACGGCCTGTGGGATCGGGGGGCTTATGAGTACAGCGCGCTGGAGGCACTCCTTCCCCCACGAAACCTCCGGATTCGGCCCTGAAGGACCCGCCGCCCCGGTACGGCCTCCGGTCTCACCCACCCCCACCGCCGTTCCGTTTTTGCCGCAAGTCCATTTACTGTAAGCGCTTGAGCCGGTGTCTATGATTTAATCGTTGACACCCCGGCCTCAACCCCGTACAAGTGAATGTGCATCGGCGAAGCCCGCCCTGGGAAACCGTAAGGGGAAAATCAGCATAGGGGTTGATTGCGGGAGACCGTTTCCCGCAACGCGATCGCTGCAAATGAGTTTGGTTGTTTGGGGAAAAAAAGAAGTGACAAAGATGCTTGGCGTATCTAAAGCCGGATTGAAGGGGCTCTGTACACCCGACGTCTTACCTCAAAATACCTTCCGTAAGGTAATAGGCAGGGAGAGGGCCCGGACCGATCGAACGGGCAGGCCTTTTTCACTGCTCCTGATCTCAGCCGCACGAACGGAGTGCCTGCACTTGGTTGAACAGGCCGCGGAAGCCTTGAGCAAGCGCCTCCGGGAAATAGACGTTGTAGGCTGGTATGAACGCGGCTGTCTCGGGGTCATCCTGCCTGAAACCGGAAAAGAGGGCGCGGGCAAAATCGCCGAAGAGATCCGGTCCTTGGTGCGAGGCTCACCTTCGAACTCGGACGCGCTCCCGAAGGGCCTCATCCTCCGGATACACACCTACCCGGCGGGGAAATTCGCTTGGGAAGCGTCTCAAGATTCGTCTGAGCTTGAAGGCGGCACCGGGCAGGGGCCCGATTCCGAACTCTCAGTGTTTTCGCTTCAGCCTCTGCCTCTGTGGAAGCGTGCGTTCGATGTCACGGCCGCTTCGGTGCTTCTCCTTCTCACTTTTCCTTTGTTTCTTGTGATTTCGGTTCTGATAAAACTCGTTTCCAAGGGGCCGGTCTTTTTCAAGCAGCTAAGGGTCGGGTACCGCGGTAAGCCCTTTGTCATGCTTAAGTTCCGCACTATGCATACGGGTATCGACAACACGGTCCACAAGAAGTACCTGGAAGAATTGATGCGGAGCGACAAGCCCATGGAGAAACTGGATGCGGGAGCCGATCCCCGCTTGATCCCTTTCGGACGTCTGTTGCGCTGGTCGTCATTGGACGAGTTGCCGCAGCTTCTCAACGTACTTCGAGGAGACATGAGCCTGATAGGCCCTCGGCCATGCCTGCCTTACGAAGCCCAGCACTTCGAACCTTGGCACACAAGGCGGTTCGACACAATGCCCGGGCTTACCGGACTGTGGCAGGTAAGCGGTAAGAACAAGACGACCTTCAGCACCATGATGCGTCTTGATGCCAGATACGCCAGGAAACTTTCTTTCCGCAGGGATCTGCTCATCGCTTTGAAAACAATTCCCGTTGTATTAGGCCAATTCTTCGAGCGTTTCTTTCCCCTCCGGAGGTGTAATCATGCGCGGTGAGATAAACGTCGCTGTCATAGGCTGCGGCTATTGGGGGCCGAACCTTGTACGAAATTTCCGCTCTATACCCGAATGCCGTGTGCAGGCGGTGTGCGACCGGGACTCAAGAAGACTCGAACATATGTGTAGCCTGTACAGCGATCTTGATACCGTGAAGGAAGCTGAGACCCTGTTTGATCGCAGTGATATAGACGCCGTGTGTATCTCTACTCCGGCTCCTACCCACTATGATCTGGCGCGCCGAGCGCTCCAGGCGGGAAAGCACGTGCTTGTGGAGAAACCGCTCGCACTTTCAAGCGCCCATTGCCGGGAGCTGATAGAGACTGCGGAAAACAAGGGACTGGTTCTGATGGTCGGACACACTTTCCTTTACTCGGCTCCGGTACGTTACTTGAAGCACCTAGTGGTTTCGGGAGAGCTGGGGGACGTACTCTACATAAACTGCCAGAGACTCAACCTCGGACTCTTCCAAAGAGAGATCAACGTTACATGGGATCTTGCTCCACATGACCTATCGATAATCCTCTTTCTGCTCGGCCAGTCACCGGTACTTGTGAGTTGCAGCGGCAAGTGGCATGTTACGCCCGGCGTGGCGGACGTAACGAGTATGAGCCTCGATTTCCCGGGTCATGCATTCGCTACGGTCCAGAGCAGCTGGCTCGACCCGAACAAAACGAGGCTCATAACAGTTGTGGGCAGCAAGAAAATGGTTGTGTACGACGACACTGCTCCCAGCGAAAAGATAAGGGTCTACGACAAGCGGGTTGAGGTTCCACCCCACTATGACAGTTACGCCGAGTTTCACTTCTCCTATCATTACGGCGACATGTACTGCCCCCGCTTGGAGCTTGTAGAACCTCTCAGGGCCGAATGCAGGCACTTCGTTGAATCCATCCTCACGGGCTCAAGACCGATTTCCGACGGCCGGAACGGCCTGGAGGTTGTTTCAATCCTTGAGGCTGCTGAGCAGTCCCTTGCTGCTAAAGGTGCTCCCGTTTCGCTCGAGCAGGCGGTTGCTGCAACTTCATAGGCGCTTATGGTTCCCGTAACAGCGCGCAGGCGGAGTCCCCGCTTGATCGTTCTACCCGCTCAAACCGCAAAGGACGGCCGCCTGAAATACCGCTCAAGCCGCGGCCGATCATAGATAGGGGTTTCAGCAACCCGTGCGGTACAACCTGAGAACGGGGGATTATGTCTGACACGAGAGCTTCGCCCACTAAGCGTATAGCTCCGGACGTTGAGCTCGGAAAGAACGTGCGGATTTATGATTTTGTGAATCTTTACGGCTGTCGCATCGGGGACGGCACGAGAATCGGCGCTTTTGTGGAGATTCAAAAAGGAGCCTCGATCGGCAGGAACTGCAAGATCTCAAGTCATACCTTTATATGCGAGGGAGTGAAAATCGAAGATGAGGTCTTCGTGGGTCACGGAGTCGTTTTCATAAATGATCGCTACCCGCGGGCAACAACCGAAGACGGCCGGCTTAAAACCGATAGAGACTGGACGTGTGAAAAAACGGTTGTCCGGAGGCGCGCTTCGGTGGGCTCGGGGGCTGTGATTTTGGGAGGTGTGACCATCGGAGAAGAAGCCTTGGTTGGAGCGGGCAGCGTCGTAACCAAAGATGTACCGCCGAACGCCGTTGTTGTCGGCAACCCCGCCAGGCTGATCCGCGTTTTGTCCGGCGATGGACCCTGTGAAGTGCAGGCCAGACAGAGCGATCAAAGGAGTTGAGCGTGGAAGTTCCGTTTCTTGATCTCAAAGCGCAGTACCGTTCGATCCAGCCGGAGGTTGAGGAGGCGATAAGAAAGGTCCTTCAGAGCACCGCTTTTGCAGGCGGCCCCTTTGTCGAGGCATTTGAAGAGGAGTTTGCGCGTTTCTGCGGGGTGAGGTACGCAGTCGGTGTCGGCAGCGGTACTGAAGCGCTCTGGTTTGCTTTGCTTGCTTGCGATGTGGGACCCGGCGACGAAGTGATCACGGTCCCTACCACTTTTATAGCCACAGTCGAAGCGATTCATTTCACAGGGGCACGGGTGGTCTTCGTTGATATCGACGAAGATACCTACACCATGGATCCCAACGCACTGGCTGCAGCCGTCTCCCCGCGGACCAAAGCGATTATTCCGGTTCATATATTCGGGCAGCCCGCAGATATGGATCCGATCTGTGAGGTCGCCGAACGCTATAACATTCCCGTTATTGAGGATGCCTGTCAGGCTCACGGCGCCAGGTACAAAGGCCGTGTTACCGGATCGATGGGGACTGCGGGCTGCTTCAGCTTTTATCCCGGCAAGAACCTCGGAGCTTACGGCGAAGCAGGTGCCGTGGTGACCGATAGTACCGATGTCGCCGAGCGGGTTCGAAGACTCAGGGATCACGGACAACTGCGCAAATACCACCACACATGCCTGGGGTGGAACGGACGCATGGACGGGCTTCAGGCTGCAGTGCTTTCCGTAAAGCTCAGACATCTCCAGGCGTGGAATGAGGCCCGCCGGGCTCGCGCCAGCCGCTACGCTGAACTACTGAGCCGGATCCCTGAGGTAGTACTTCCGCTTGAAGCCTCTTACGCCTACCACGTCTATCATGTCTATGCAGTGCGGATCCCGCACCGCGACGAGGTGTTGCGACGACTCTCCGAACGGGGAATCCATTGCGGCATTCACTATCCAAGGCCGCTTCACCTGGAGCCGGCTCTCGAGCGCTTGGGCCTCAGCGAGGGCAGTTTCCCGGTAGCTGAAGCTTGCATGCAGGAGTTCCTCTCCCTGCCGATGTACC